>DATNBP010000238.1:0-6824 GCA_035572015.1 Puia sp.
TTCCGATCCTCCGCTTTCCGGACGGCACGACCCGCGAACACGGCAGCTACAACGGCGAGCCGATCAAACAGGCGGATGTCAACCTGCTTGCCTACCCGCTAAAAGAGGTCATCGCGCCTGCCTCGATCCGCCGGGACCTCGACTATTACGAACCGCGCGTTGGGGAAGGCCCGGCCATGACCCATGCGATCTTCTCTATCCTGTACGAGCGGCTTGGTATGCCCGAAAAGGCATTCCAGGATTTTGAAAAGGGCTATCTGCCCAACCTCAGACCCCCGTTTGGCGTGATGGCGGAAACGGCAACCGGCGAAAACCCTTATTTCGCGACCGGCGCGGGTGGGATGCTCCAGGCGATGCTCAACGGGTTCGGCGGATTGGACATCACCGCGAACGGAATCGTACAGCTCCCGACCAAGCTTCCAAGTCATTGGAAATCAATAACAATTACCGGTGTAGGTCCCGCGGGCGCCACCTATTCCGTCAAATAAAAACCTTCGCTGCAACCACCCTGCATCGGGCTGCCGCACCAGGCTGCCACACTATCCCGCCACGCCCACGCCCCGGTTCATCCAATGATACATTATTCGTCTTTTAGCCGCCCAGCAGACAATAAAACCTGCCATATGCGTTATTTATTAGCTGATCGTACTTTTCTCAGCCGTTAGTCCAGATCCTATGAGTTAACTCTTAACCACTTGAAAAACTATGGGACCAAGGTACCCCTTCCGTATATTGCGGCTAGCCTTTAGGAACCTGTACTTCCTCATGTTCCTGAATGGGTTTTTGTTAGCATCCCTTTTTTATTTTAAGATGGAGTCCTTTTATGAGGACGGCCTCTTCGCCTCGATCAAGACTACCATAGACGCAAATATTGACGCTGATGACAATTCCGACTCCGTCGCGGTAAAAGCGATGGGCACCTGCTACCACCTCCTGAGCAATAAGGGCTCGACCTTTTACAAAGGCGACCTCGGACCGGAGGCCGACGTCATTCATTCCACTTCGTTTGACCTGATGACGACCCGCGGCGCCTGCGGCAGTTACTCCCAGGTCCTTGCCCGGATCCTTAAAACCTATCATATTCCCGTTCGGATCGCTCAAATGAAGGCCGGCGGATATTTCGGGGCGCACAATATCGTCGAGGCGAAAGTGGGAAGTGGCTGGGTCGTCCTCGACCCGACCTATAATCTTTGTTTCCACAGGCCCGATTCGAGGCTGGCTGATTACAAGGATGTCCACGGCGACTGGGCCTACTATTCCAAACAGGTCCCCTCGGACTATAACCCCATTTACCGTTACGAGGACGTGCGCTATACCAACTGGACCAAGATCCCCATCATTTCGCCGGCGGCCAGGTCCCTGCTTTCCCTCTTCATCGGCCGGGAACGTACAGCGACTTTTTCTTTGCGCACCCTGTTCATGAATACCTATCAGGTGTATGTCTATGTACTCCTACTGTTATACATTCCGCTGTTGGTGATCACGCTGAGAGGGCTGCTTAAAACCAAGATCTTTCCAAGCCCCGAGATCCCGGTCACGATACGCAATGTGGTCAAGTACGGGAAGCTCCGGCTGACCAGCGCTTCCCCCTTCACGCATTGATGCTCCGGCCCGGCAGCTTTTGCCCGTAATTCTTCATTTTCAACTTTTTAATGTAGGTTTACGGCGGAATATAAAAATTCATAAATGCTTAAAGTAGGGGTATTCGGCGTCGGCCACCTGGGGAAGTTTCACCTGAACAATTGGAAAGAGATAAAGGCTGCGGAGTTGGCCGGCTTCTATGACCCGGATGACCGCATCGCCGCCGAAGTGACCGCGAAATACCAGCTTACCCGCTTCACCGACCCCGACCTCCTGATCGATGCCTGCGATATCGTGGATGTCGTTGCCCCCACTCCCGCCCATTTTGCGCTGTGCGAACAGGCGATCCGGAAAGGCCGCCATGTCTTTGTGGAGAAACCGCTTGCCAACAGCATGGCCGAAGCCCGCGAGTTGGTCAAGTTAGTCCGGGAATCCAACATCAAATTGCAGGTCGGTCATGTCGAGCGCTTCAACCCCGCTTTCCTGGCCGTCCAGCCCATGCGGCTCAACCCGTTGTTCATCGAAGTTCATCGCCTGGCCCAATTCAATCCGCGCGGCACGGAGGTCAGTGTGATCCTCGACCTGATGATCCACGACATCGACATCATCCTGAGCCTGGTACACAGCGAAGTCAACAGCATCTCTGCCAGTGGCGTCGCCGTGATGACCGATACGCCCGACATTGCCAGCGTGCGGATCGAGTTCCACAACGGATGTGTCGCCAACCTGACCTCCAGCCGGATATCGATGAAAAAAATGCGTAAGATGCGGCTGTTCCAGAAAGATGCTTATATCGGCATCGATTTCCTCAACAAAAAATCGGAAGTGATCCGGCTCAAGACGGCCCAGGACGCGGATGCCTTCTCCTTCGACATCGAAACGCCCAACGGAAAGAGGACCATCGCCTTGTCCAATCCCTCCGTTCCCGAGGTAAATGCGATCCGGATGGAACTGGAGAAGTTCACGGAGGCCGTTCTGAACAATACGCCTACCCGCGTTTCCGAAGTGGATGGATTTCGGGCCATGGATATCGCGCACCAGATCCTGCACAAGATCAAAAACAATACGATCAACACCTGACAGCCATGGCTGGAAAAAGCGGTTCACATCCCATTCCCATCTACTGGTATATCGTTAGCGACTATATCGCGGCGCTGCTGTCCTCCAATATCTTTCATTTCAGCCGCCGGCTGCTGCTCGGCGAACCGGTATTTGTCGACCATCACCTGCTGCTGACTTCCCGGTTCTGGCTGGGGACGATCACTATCCCGCTGGGTTGGCTGCTGCTGTACGCGCTTGTCGGTTCCTATAATTCGCTTTACCAGAAATCGCGTCTCAGCGAGACCGCCGCCACCTTTGTGTATTGCCTGATCGGCTGCACGATCGTCTTCTTCTCGATCGTGATCAACGACCCCGTAAAAGACTACCACTATTTTTACCAGACCTATATCATCTTCCTCGCTTCCCATTTTATCCTTACCCTGACAGGCAGGATCCTCATTCTGAACAGGGTACACCGCCAGGTGACGAGCGGGAAGGTCGTCTTCAATGCGCTGCTGGTCGGGAGCGACAAAGTGGCCACTCATATTTATAACAGCTCCAGGGACGGATTGCGCTCTTCCGGCTACCAGTATACGGGATTCGTTACCAATCCGCGGCAACCCAGCAATGGCATCGCCGCCCACCTGCCGCAGCTCGGGGACTCGGAAGATATCGAAGCCACCATCGACCGTCATGACATCCGGCTGGTGGTGCTGGCCATGGAGCGTTCCGAACGCCGCGAGGTAGAAGCCATCCTCGAACGTTTGAGTAATAAGGATGTCCGGATTAAGATCATCCCCAGCACCCTGGATATCCTTTCAGGTTCGGTCCGCACCAGCAACGTCATGGGCGCGGTCCTGTCCGATATCCATCTCGGCCTGATGCCGGAGTGGCAACAGAACATCAAACGGGTGACCGACATCGTCCTTTCCGCCATCACGCTCATCCTGCTGTCGCCGCTGATGATCTACGCCGCCATCCGTACCCGGCTGTCCTCCCCCGGGCCTGTCATTTACGTCCAGGACCGCATCGGCTACAAGGGTATCAAATTCCGCATCTATAAATTCCGGTCGATGTACCAGGATGCCGAGAAGACGGGTCCCGCCCTCTCATCGCATGACGACCGGCGCATCACTCCCTGGGGAAGGAAGATGCGAAAATGGCGGATAGACGAGTTGCCGCAGCTCTGGAACATCCTGAAGGGTGAAATGAGCCTCGTGGGCCCACGCCCCGAACGCGAATTCTATGTCGACCAGTTGTACGCCCGCACGCCGTATTTTCGTTACCTGCTGAAAGTCAAGCCGGGCCTGACCTCCTGGGGAATGGTCCAATTCGGTTACGCCGGAAGCATCGACGAGATGGTCGAGCGCATGAAATACGATCTGATGTATATCGAAAATATTTCGCTGGTCCTCGACTGGAAGATCATGCTGCATACGCTCAGGATCATCTTCACGGCCCAGGGTCGCTGAAGGGGGCCGAAGGGGGCGGAGCCCCCTTCAGGCGCCGAAGGCGCCCGACATGAGCCGGGACGGGGACCCGCAGGCGCCCAACACGAGCCCAAACAGCGACTCGCGACCGCCGCAGGCGCCCAAACGCTATGCCTAACCGAAATCTGCCCATACTGACGCTCTTCCTCCTGACGGCCGCGACCGCCCGTTCCCAGCATTGGCGCCAACAAGTCGACTACTCCATCGACGTCACCCTGACCGACTCCACGCACACGCTCGACGGATTTGTCCGCATGCACTATGTCAACCACTCCCCGGACACCTTGTCCTATATCTGGATGCGCTGCTGGCCCAACGCGTTCAAGGACGACCGCACGGCATTCAGCGAGGGGCTCATCCGGTACGGACGCACCGACTTCTACTTCTCCGGCAAGGCGCAAAAAGGCTATATAAACCGGCTCGGGTTCCGTGTCGACGGCCAGCTGGCCAGGACAGAAGACCACCCGCGCTATATCGACCTGATCCGGGTCTCTCTCCCGAGGCCCCTAGCCCCCGGCGGCGAGGCCACCCTGTCGACGCCCTTCCACGTCCAGCTTCCTGACAATTACTCCCACTTCGGTTATCACGGCGGCATCTATGAGATCGCCAACTGGTATCCCAGTCCGGCGGTGTACGATACCGGCGGCTGGCATCCCCGCCCGTACCTGGACGGCGGCGGCGTATACAGCGAATTCGGCAATTTCGACGTCCGCATTACGGTCCCCGCGGGTTTTATCGTGGCCGCTTCGGGCGAAATGCTGCCCGATAGTGCGTCGGCGGCATCGGCGTCCTCACCAGCGGCCGGCATCGCGCGCGCCAGGACTCTTCGTTACCACGGATCGAATTTGTCCGGGTTTGCCTGGTTTGCCAGCCGCCGGTTCCGGACGGACCATGATACCCTCGGCCTGCCTTCCGGCCGCGTCATCGACCTGTATTCCCTTCACCGTGCGAATGCGCCGGGCGTCTGGAAATACGGCCTCGCCATGTTGAAATCCGCGATCCGGTTTTACAACGCGGCACTCGGGGAGTATCCCTTTCACAGCGCCACTGTCGTGGAGACCTTGCCGGATGCCGCGAAACCAGTCCCCCGCTTCGACGGCGGAGCGGCTTACCCGGGCATCGTCTGCTTTGACGGCCGCGACAGCGGATATGCCGACATGCGACTGTCGCTCGTTGCGTCCGTCGGTGACTGCTGGCTCTCCGTCGCCGCGGGCACGGACGGTCGCCGGTATCCCTGGATGACGCAAGGCATTCGCGACTTTTATCTGAAACAGTATCTACTGGCCGAAAGGCACGTTTTCCCCAGGGATATCTTCCACGGCGCAGAGGTGAACACGCAGGCCGTGCTGAAAGACGATCAGCCTGTCTCCACCCCCTTTGAGGCATTGACCCCTGAGAACCGAAGGATCATCATCGGCTACAAAACCTCCATCTGGCTCAGCCGCCTCCGCCGCTATCTTGGCGCCGATGTATTCGATAGCTGCGTGCACACCTGGTTCAAGCAGCAGCAATCCGGCCACGGTGGCCCTGGCGCCTTCAAGACCGCATTTGCCCAAACCAGCGCCCGCAACCTCGATTCGGTATTCGGTTTATTGGGCCGGACGGGGCCGGTGCCGCCGGATCCTTATCATCAAAAACTTGCGGTTCGGACGCAATTGATCCCGCACGCGGCGAACTCCAACCGCCTGAATATCTCTCCCGCCGCCGGCTTCAACGACTATGACCATGTCATGGTGGGGGCGATGGTCCATAATTTCAATCTTCCGCCGGAACGCTTCCAGGTGCTCGCCACCGCGCTTTACGGCACGGTGAGCCAAAAATGGAACGGGCTTTTCCGGCTCAACTATTCCTGGTACCCCGATCGCCGCTTCCGCCGGATCGACGCCGGCGTCAACGGATCCCGCTTCTCGACCGCGAGCGGAACGGACAGCAACGGCCATGCGATCTATGGCGGCTTTTACAAGATCGTGCCCTACCTGCGCTTTTTCTTTCCCCGGCCGTCCATCGGCAGTACCCGGGAATCATGGTTGGAATATGCGACCTTTTTTATCGGCGAATCGACTTTCGACAACTACGTCCTGAAATCGACAGACTCCTTATATTATCCGACACCCGGTAAATACAAATTCCGGTACCTCAATCAACTGAGCTATACTATTCGCGACCACCGCGTGCTTTATCCTTATACGATCCTGGTGCAGGCGCTGCAAGCCGAGGCCTTTTACCGGATCAACCTCGACATCAATTATTTATTCAACTATGTCCGGGGCGGTGGTCTCGACGTCCGGCTTTTCGGCGCGAAATTCGGCTATCTCGGCACCCGTGATCCGGGTCTCGACCTGACACCGTACGAACCGAAACTCACCGCGCTGCGCGGGACGGAAGACTATACCTACCAGGACTATTTCATCGGCCGCAACCAGTTCTCCGGGATCGCCAGCCAGCAGATCCTCGAACGGGACGGCAACCTGCACCTCCGCACCGACCTTTTCCAGAGCCTGCAAGGGCGGTCCGACGACTGGGTCGGCGCCATCAACATCACCAGCACCCTGCCACGGGCGATCGCCCCAAAATGGCTGCCGCTGCGGCTCTTCCTGGATATCGGCACTTACGCCCAGGCCTGGCAGGACAACCCGCCCACCAGCCATTTCCTGTATGTCGGCGGTTTTGAGCTGGCGCTGTTTAATGATGTGCTCCGCATCTATGCTCCGC
>DATNBP010000239.1:0-6988 GCA_035572015.1 Puia sp.
TGAAGTCCCCGAAATAGACGGTCTGACCATTTACAACCGGAGGGGTGTATACATAGCCTGATGCCGCCACCCGGAACTTTTCTTTGCCTGTTCCGGAATCGAGCGCCAGCAGCAGGTAGGTATCGGAAGTTCCGGTATAGATAATATGGTCCGACGCGGCAGCGGTCGACAGGATCCAGGAATGCGCGGCATCGTATTTCCAGACAAGCCTTCCCGTCGTTGTATCGAGGCAATAAAAATTACCGTCCCTTGCACCGAAAAAGACATCCCTGCCGTAGACAAGAGGCGAGGCCTGGATGCCTTCCAGCAAATGAAAGGTTGTATCCGCCCCTGTCATAAATTTCCATTTTTGCCGTCCGGTCCGTGCGTCCAACGCATACAGGTTCCGGTCCCAGCTGCCGAAATAGACTGAGTGGCCGGAAAGCGCGGGAGTAGTATGAACAATTCCCCCCGTTTGGAAGCGCCACCGGAGACTCCCATCCGAGACGCCCAGCGCATAGAGATTCCCGTCTCCACTGCCGAAATACAGCAGACCGGCGCTACTGTCCACCACCGCCGACGACTCAAAAAAGTCGAAGGGGTCTTCCATATAGCGGGTCGCGGGTTTCATCGTCCATAGGCCCATCGCGCCCACCCGCTTTTCGCCGCGGGTCCGGAATTTCCACGTAAGCCGGCCGGAGGATGCGTCGACCGCGTATAAATTTCCGTCGTAACTGTTGAAAAATGCCGTTCCGCCGACCACCGCCGGTGTTCCGTCGATCGGTCCCCCGGGCCTGAATGTCCAGCGCGGTATCCCGGTTGCGGCATCCAACGCATAAAGGGTATCGTCTTCACTGCCCACCAGTACGAGGTTGCCGCACAGGACAGGGGAGGAGAATATTTTGCCGGTTGCATGGAAGGTCCACTGCAAAGCCCCAAACCGTGCGGAAGCCTGCTGCGCGACGCAACTGGCGGAAAGGGGGAACCAGCAAAGAACAAGAAGAAGGTGTTTCATGGCGGTAAGCCGTGAAAGTAAGGAATTCCGGCTTATTCGCTAGTTCCTGCCCCGGCCGGTAGCGAATACGACAATGCCCGCCACCAATAGGATGGCGCCGGTGTACGGCGGCCAGTTGACGTCTTTTTTCTGGTCCGCTGAAATATGTACCGGCCCGGCGTCGACTACCTTTTTCCGCTGGGTGTAGGAGAACCCGGACCAGATCAGGGTGATGATCCCGAGGACGATTAAAATAACTCCAATATATCTTTGCATGTTCGTTGCACATAAAATATCATGCCAGGCCCGTCCATCCTGGATCCTCGCCCGGTAATGCAATATCACCTGGCCGCTATTGAAAGGCCGGCATTCCCTTAGCTCCGGCAGCAGTTCTTTTTCCAGCAGGTAAAAGATCGCCTCGCCCCCCGCGTGCACCCAGCAAAAGACCCCGCATCGGCGGGGCCCTGCTACATGTGTGTAGTTACGCTTACCATTGGGTCAGTCTAGTTGTTCACGTACGCGATAATATGCCTTCGCTTAGCGTCGGATTTGACATTGCTTAACGGATGTCCTTTATAGACAAGCGTATAGGAACGCAGCGTATAGAAGGTCTGCGTATTCAGCGTGTCCAGGCCCTGCAAAGTCCCCGACCGGCGGACGAATAGCGTATCGGTCAGCTGCCAGTTGGAGGCGAAAGAAGAGAAGCCCGTGATCTGTCCCGGTTTCATATTCGCGAAGATCGTCCGGTTGTTGCGGGTCGACCAGATATCCACGCTACCTGTATCAGCCCAGCAGGTGTTGATAAAACGCATGTTATAGAAGCCCGGCGTCACGGAGATCAGCGAGTCCTTGATGAACATCCGGGAAGAATCCCGGGTGGAGTTGATGGAATCGGTCACAATCAACGAATAATGCTGGCCGGGCAACAAGGTTTCCTGGAAAGACGCCAGCGTGACTGAATCGAGATTGTTGAAGCCCTTGACGAACTGGACCTGCTGCGGCCCCGCCGGTATGGCGGCGTATCCTGTAAAGGTTCCCGCAGCCGGGTAAACGGAACCAAAAGTCATCGTGGGGGACGTACCGGCGGTGAATCCGTTCACCTTTACACCGTTGAAGAGCACATTAAAAGTATCGGCATTGGCCTGCAGCACTGTGTCCAGATTAGCGGACACGTCAATGAGCGAAATGAATGCCGAGTTCGCACCTGGCGCGACACCCGGATCCTTCAGGGCCATATCCCGCTTGCAGGAGAAGAGGCCGCCGGACATAGCCAGCAACAACAACGCGGAAATTATATTGGTCTTTTTCATTCTTCTTGGTTTTGGCGATGAATTAATTTTGAGTGAACCACGTGGGGTAGGTATTGTAATCCGCGTTCTCGGCGCCGATCCTCGTCAGTTCCGGCACATCATACAAGTATTCGGAGTTATACCGCGGCTTGCACCGGTAGACCGGGTCGCCGTGGTTGGTCGGATACATGAAGACACCCGGTAACTGAAAATTGGCGTAGACCTGGTTGCCGGTTACGGGGTCATTGTCGGTATAGTGATAGCGTCGCATATCGGTCCAGGTTTCGTTCACGCCCCAGCCATACAAGGCGATATATTTCTGCAGCATGATATGGGAAAGCGTGAGCTGGCCGACAGCCGGCACGACTGCGGAATCGGCGAGATAAGCGGCTTCCGACGAGTCCGTCATCACCATAGCGGGCGGGATATTCGTCGAATAGGTCGTCGTCAGCATATCCATATTCAATTTGATGCCGTTGACATAGGCCGTGAGCGCGTCCGCCTGATCATTCTTCCGCAAATAAGACTCAGCGAGGATAAACTGCATTTCGGAGGCGGTCATCAGGGGATACTCCGAGGTGTCGTTAAAAATATAACGGCTGTTGTTGACCGACGGCGGCTGCGTGGAGGTTGCCGTTGCATTTCCCCAGAAGTTCTGCGGATAGTCGGTGGGGGACAGTCCGCTTGTGCCCAGCCAGGGTGTGAAACCCTTGTATGTCCCATTGGCGTTCTCGCGCAGCATGTAGGGCGTCCGCGGATCGAATACCCCCGTGAACATCTGGGGGTTGTTGCCGGACATCAGGTCGGCAATGTATTGACCCTGGCGATAGGAACCCAGGTTGCCGCGATAAGGTCCGTAGTAACTGTTGGGCGGGGACGAAGGGCCGCCCATGAATTTGCACATCGCATTGTCGCCGTTGGCCGACATGGCCAGCGTGGCATATTTGATGGCAGAATCCGCATACCCGTTGCTGGTGTACATGGCCTTATCCGTGAGATCGTTGAAGCTGCGCGCAAGGATGCCATACACAAATTTTTTCCACTTGTTGACATCGCCGCCGAAGAAATAATGGTCCCCTTTGTCGAGATTCGCCTGGCTGACGCTGTCGCCGGTCATATTCAGATAGTTGATCGCGCGGTAGCAGAGGGCGCGGCAACTATCATAGAAGAGCGGCATCGAATCATACTTGAACTGTGAAAGGCTGGTATTGAAGGCCTGTTGGAGCGGAGCATCACTATATTCGTTTGTCAGGGTCAACCAATCCCACGCGCGGATGGCGCAGGCGACGCCGACATAATCCCATTTCTTCTGCTGCGTGCCCCACTGGATGATACGGTTGACATTCTGTCCGTGTCCATAGTAAACGGCGGCCCAAACCGATCCCGTATTGTCCGACGCGCCCACGACGGGCCCCATCTCGCCATATAGATCGCCGTTGGTCGTAATACCCCAGTATTGAATATAACGACCAAGCAGGGTGCCGTCCAGCATCAGACCGTAGCCGCTGCCGTTGGCGGTGTAAAAGTAGGCGAAGCCATCAATGACCGGCGCCAGGAGCGTTTCGACCGGCTCAACGACCTGGGCGTTGGGATTCTGATAGGCTTCATCGATCTTCTTGGTGCAGGAGGCCATGGACAAGATCAGGCCGCCGCTGAGGAGAAGGACGAAGTGAGAGAGCTTATATCGCATATAAAAAGATTTGTGTTTGTTATTCATCTGACTGTTAGAAACTGGCCCTCAGACCGATGCTTGTGGCAATGGGGTTGGCCGGGCTGCCAAAGTCCATTCCGTAGGAGCCGATGCCCCTCGTCCCCGGGTTATTGCCCTGGGTATCCGGGTCGGCGCCGGCGTAATTGGTAAACATGATCAGGTTGTTGGCGGTGACAAAAATGCTTAACCCCTTCAGGTCCCTAACGTGTTTCGTTACATCCTGCGGCAGTACATAGGTCAGCGTCAGATCCCGGAGCCGCATCCAGTTGACGTTGTGCTGCACGAACTCGGCGTCGGGAAGGTTGGTGTAGTAGAAGCTGTTGTAGTAAGGGATGATCGCAATATTGTTGACCGTGGGATGCGAGGAATTCTCATGCCCGTCCTGCAGGACCCCTTTGACGACGATCGGCGTCAGACGGTCATGCGTCCTGGCGCTTTTGCCCAGCTGGGTGAGGAAGTAGTCCGTGCCGTTGTAGATATCGCCGCCCACTTTGAGATCCCAAAGGAAGGTCAGCTGCCAGTTCTTATACCTGAAATTGTTCACTGTTCCCAGCGTGAACAAGGGTGTGCGGTCGCCGATGGAGTAGTTGATCTGCTGCCGGATAGCGACGCCGCTACCCGGATCGATCAATACCTGGCCGGCATTGTTCTTCAGGTAATTGAAGCCGGTGATGGTCCCGGTCGAATGCCCGCGGATCAGGCCGGCGCGGACGTTTCCTTCGAAATAGGTGTCGGAGTTATAGTAGTCGTTCAGCAGGCCGATCGATTCTGGCAGGGTGAGGACCTTGCTCCACATATGGTTGAAGTTGAATTGGATGTCCCAGCTGAAATTCGTCTTTTTGATGGGGGTTATCCCTAAAGTGATCTCAACGCCCTGGTTGCGTGTGGAAGCCGCATTCTCGGTGTTGAGTATAAAGCCGGTCGCATAGCTTGCGCGGTATATCTGCGCGATCTGGTCGTAACAATAGGTGTTATAATAGGCCGCTTCAAGGCTGACCGCATTGTTGAACAGTCGCATTTCCGTACCGAGTTCATAGGTGCGCTGCCGTTCCGGCAGCAGGTTCGGGTTGGAATTGGTATAGCCATAGGCAAAGGACGGTATATACTGGGTCGCCAGGTTGTTTACGAAGAACGATTGGTTGGAATAGGGGTCGTTCAACCGGGCGGTGCTGGCCAGTGATCCGCGCAGTTTCCAATAATTGATGATGTTGTTGTTCTTGATCGCCGGCAGGATGTCGGACATGATCACGCTCAGGCTCGCGGCGGGATAGTTGTAATTCCGGTGAGCTTTCGGCAGCGGGGAGGCGATCTCGAATCGATGGGAGTAGGTGAGATAGATGAGGTCCTTCCAACCCACCGTAGCCTCTCCGAAATACGCGATCTCGCGGGTAATGGCCAGGTTAGGGAGGCCTTGCTGGTTCCGTAGCAGGCGGATCCTTGTATTGGGTGCCGTATTGCTGCTGTCCGTGCTCGTGGAGTCCTTGAAGTGGGTACCCGTCACGTCCCAGGCCTTGGTCTCGAAATCCAGCCACTGGGTGCCCGCGATCAGGCGGGTGCTGAAATCGCCGAATTTCTTGTGCGCCGTCGCGGTGATCGTGTGGTTGTAATTGTTCTGCCGGTGGTAGTAATTATCGAGGCTTCCACCCGAGGAAGCTGCCAACAGGTAGGACTCGGGGTGGATGAACCTGTATCCGTCTTGTTTATAAGTATCGTAACCGAACCTGCCGGCGAGGGACAGCCAGGAGAACGGATTGATGTTGATCCCGAGGGTCGAGATGACGCGGTCCGTAATGTCACGGGATTTGTTGTTCTTGGCGCCCCAGATCGGGTTGTCATAATCCGCATTCACATTGCTTTGGTACAGGATATTCTTCCCGCCGTTCTTTGTTTCCCAATTTCTGATATCGTAGTTGGCGGGCCAGATATAGAGGTCTTCCAGGTAACCCGAGGCGCCCTTCAGCGGTTTCAGGTTGTCGGAATGGATGTATTCCACGGAAGGTTGGATATCTACATACTTCCCGATCTTGGTGCTGTTGACGATGCGAATGTTTTCCCTCAAATAGTTGTTGAAGGGGATCACACCGTCGTCGTTCAGATAGGAGCCGGTAACCCGGAACCCGGCGTTCTTGACGCCAAATTCGGCAGAAAGGTTATGGGTTTGAGAAAAACCTGCCTTGAAGAAATGGTGCAGGTTGTCGTAGAGTGGCGTATTCGACGGCCATGCCGGACCGAACGCGGTGAATTGGCCGGTCAGCGGCGGCGCGGTAGGTACGCCATTGCTGGAGCCCGGACCGTAGGTGTTGTCTACAGCGGCAAAACGCGTGATTTTTCGGGTGGCGAAATTATCATCGTAGGTAAGCATGACGCCTTTTCCCGCTTTCGGTTTCCTCGTCACGATCACGATGGCGCCATTGGAAGCCTGGCTGCCATAAAGCGCCGTGGCCTCGGGTCCCTTCAGGACGGTCAGCGACTCGATATCGTTGGGATTGAGGTCGGCGATCCGGTTGGTATAGTCATTGTCGCGGTTGGGCAGGTCAGCCGCAAGCCCGACGCCGGTACCACCATATGAATTCTCGTTCATGGTGCTGTTGTCGACGATGATCCCGTCGACGACAAAGAGCGGCTGGTTGGTACCCCCGAGCGAGTTGTACCCGCGAAGGACGATCGAAGCCGATGCGCCGGCCTGTCCGCCGGTGGAGGTGATCGTCAGACCCGAGACCCGGCCCTCCAGTGAAGTGATGAAGTTGTCCCGCTGGGTTTGGGCGATGGTCGCGCCGGATACCGTTTGGACGGAATATCCGAGCTCCCTGGGGTTTCGTTTGATATCCATGGCCGTGACGACGGCCTCGCCCATATCGCTGCCTTCCACGGGCATCCTCGTGACATAGGTATTATCGGGACCTACCGCCAGAAGCGAAGTCTTGCGGCCAACGTGGGAGATCACGATGACGTCCCCTTTGTGCGCGGCGATGCTATACTTGCCGTGCTCGTCGGTCATCGTGGTCTTGTGAGTGC
>DATNBP010000240.1:0-53162 GCA_035572015.1 Puia sp.
TCGGCGATAACGATACCTACCCGCTCTGGTACGCCCAGGAAGTTGAAGGGATCCGGCCGGACGTTCGGGTGATGGTCAATACCTTGCTGGGCACCGACTGGTACATGAACGAATTGCGGTACAAGATCAACCAGAGCGCGCCTTTCGATATCATCTTCACGCCCGATCAGATCATGGGTGACCGCCGGAACGTGTGCTATTTTAACGACAAGATGCCCGGCTTTGACCCGAACAGGTACTACGACATGTACGATATCCTGAAAAATGTGGTCGGCAGCGACGATCCGAAATACACCTCCCAGACCGAGAACGGCTCGGAAGTCAACCTGATCCCGACACACAAATTCTCGATCCCTGTCGACCTCAATACCGTTCGCAGCAACGGCATAGTGCACCCCGGCGACAGCGTGGTCAGCGAATTGCACATTGACATGCCCGCCAGCAAAAAGTACCTGCTGAAGAACGACCTGGCCATGCTTGCCGTTATTGCGGGAAGCAAATGGCAGCGCCCGATCTGCTTTACTTCCCCGCAGGAACTGGCCGACCTCGGCCTCAGCAAATATGTTCGCCTGCGCGGCCTGTCCTATCAACTCGTGCCGGTGCTCAACAACGGCGACCGCAACTCCGAAGCGGTCGATAACGATGACGCCTATGCAACGATCATGCAGCAATTCGCCTACGGTGACGCCTCGACGCCGGGTGTATACTACGACGAAGAGAACCGGCGCCACCTCAACACCATCAAGTTCGCGCATGCCGAGCTGGCCCAGAGCCTCGCGGACGCCGGAAAAAAAGATTCCGCCCGAAAAGTGCTGGAACACTATGACCAGAACGTCCTGCAGTCCAATATGCCTTATGGCATGACGTCCAACCAGAACAATCTCCATGACTACTTCTCCTACCGCTTCCTCCAGGCCTGTTACGCCGCGGAAGACTGGAACCTGGCGAAAAAAGTGGATGCGTCTGTCAAAAAGGACCTCGATCAGCAAATGCGGTATTATAAGTCCCTGGGCGATAACAACAGCATATCCGACGAGCAGCTGGCGATCAATGCGCAGATGAAGCTGCAGAACGGCTCCGGGAACCTCACCGACCAGCAGACCGAAATGGCGCAGGATATCCTGTCGACCTATCAGCTGCTGATGCAGATCAACGCGTGGGAGAAACAGTATGCCAAACCGCAACCGGCGCCGGGCGCCGGCTCGCTGAAGTAGTTACCGGCCATCCCGGGATTACTCCACTGAAACAATAGGATAAAAGACCTGGTCTCCCCGCAAGGCGAATGCCTTGCGGACATGAGACGAAAAAAGACCGGGTCAATTTTTTTTATTTGCATTATTCATCCCCCCGCCCTATCTTTGTCTACTATTATGGTAGACATATACAACAGCCGCTCCTTCTCCTCCCGCGTCATGGCACCAAACGGTAACCAGCGTTGTTGTTGCTGCTGCTGATTCCCCGCAGCGCTCGCAGCTAAAATCTCCCGATAACACAACAATTTGAAGGGCAATGGACAACAGCAAAACAGTTTATAACCAAATACTCGACCAAATTAGTGGATTATCCATATCCGACGCCATGGTCCTGCTCGCGGGCCGCTTCCCCGGACAGGTCACCTTTTCGACGAGCTTCAGCCTCGAGGACCAGGTGATCGCCCACCACATTCTTTCCGCGGGCATTCCTGTCTCTATCTTCACCCTTGACACCGGCCGTTTGTTCGCCGAGACCTATTCCGTTTGGAGCGCAACCAATGGCAAATACGTCACGCGCATTCAGGCTTACTATCCCGACCGCGCCCTTCTTGAGGACTGGCTCACCCAAAACGGGCCTAACGCCTTTTATGAAACGGTGGCCAACCGCAAGGCCTGCTGCCATGTCCGCAAGGTGGAGCCGCTGAAGCGGGCCCTGAAGGGCCAGGCGGTATGGGTCACGGGTCTGCGCGCGGAGCATTCCCCCGAGCGCCGCGACCACGGCATCGTCGAATGGGACGAGAGCAACCAGGTCATTAAATACAACCCGCTGCTTCACTGGAACACCCCGACGGTACGGGCCTATATCGACCGGTACGATATCCCTTTCAACCCGCTCCACGACAAAGGCTTCGTCAGCATTGGCTGCGCCCCTTGCACTCGGGCGGTCCGGCCGGGCGAGGATTTCCGGGCGGGCAGGTGGTGGTGGGAAGACAACAGCAAAAAGGAATGCGGCCTGCACGTCGCCGGCGCGCCGGCCGATCGTCTATGATAAACAACGAACTATGAGCATGAGTATCCCTTCGACATTGGATTATCTTGACCAGCTGGAATCGGAATCCATCCATATCCTGCGCGAGGTCGCCGGCCAGTTCGAACGCCCCGCCCTGCTGTTCAGCGGCGGCAAAGATTCGATCACTATGGTCCACCTGGCGCTTAAAGCCTTCCGCCCCGGCCGCCTGCCTTTCCCTCTCGTCCATATTGACACGGGCCACAATTTCCCCGAAGCGCTCGCTTTCCGGGACCGCCTCGCCGGCCGGATCGGGGAGCGACTGATCGTCCGGCAGGTTGAAGAGACCATTCGGAAACGGCAGCTGACCGAACCCCGTGGCAAGTTTGCAAGCCGCAATGCCCTGCAGACCTTCACCCTCCTGGATACGATCGAAGAATTTCATTTTGACGCCTGCATCGGCGGCGCACGGCGCGACGAGGAAAAGGCCCGGGCAAAAGAGCGCATCTTCTCGGTGCGGGATGAGTTCGGTGGCTGGGATCCCAAAAAGCAGCGGCCGGAGTTGTGGAACACCTATAACGGAAGGATCAGCAAAGGCGAGAATGTCCGGGTTTTCCCGATCAGCAACTGGACAGAACTGGATATCTGGAACTATATCCGCAGGGAAAAGATCGACCTGCCTTCGATCTATTTTGCGCACGATCGGGAAGTGATCCGTTATGAGGGACAATGGGTGGCGCTATCTCCCTTTATCCGGCTTGACAAGGAAGACCGAGTGGAGCATCGGCGTGTAAGGTACCGCACGGTAGGTGACATGACCTGCACCGCCGCTGTGGAATCCGCCGCGGCCGGCGTAGACGAGATCATTCGCGAGATCACGGCCACGCGGACCAGCGAACGCGGCGAGACCCGCATCGACGACAAGGTCTCCGAGGCCGCCATGGAAGACAGGAAACGGAACGGATATTTTTAGGATCGCCCGGGAGGCCCCCGGGCCGCTATCAAACATAAACCAATGGACTTACTCAGATTCATTACCGCGGGCAGCGTCGACGACGGCAAAAGCACCCTGATCGGCCGGCTGCTCTACGACAGCAAGAATATCCTGACCGATCAGCTCGAGGCGCTGGAACGGCACAGTAAACACAAGGAAGACGGCGGGATCGATCTTGCCCTCCTCACCGACGGCCTCCGCGCCGAACGGGAACAAGGCATCACCATCGATGTCGCATATAAATACTTCACCACGCCGCGCCGCAAATTCATCATTGCCGATGCTCCGGGGCATATCCAGTACACCCGGAACATGGTAACCGGCGCCTCCAACGCCAACCTGATCATTATCCTCATCGACGCCCGGAACGGCATAGTCGAACAAACCCGCCGCCACTCCATCATTGCTTCCCTGCTCAACATACCGCATGTCGTCGTCGCGGTTAACAAAATGGACCTCGTGGACTATTCCCGGGATCGCTATAACGATATTGTCATCGACTATGCGGAAATCGCCCGGACCTTGCGCCTCAAGGACGTCGTCTACCTTCCCATCAGCGCGTTGAAGGGGGACAATATCGTCGACCGCTCCGCCAGCTTGCCATGGTACGACGGACCGTCGCTGCTTGAACTGCTCGAAACGACGGAAGTCCAAAAGGACGTCGATCTCGCGCGCGGCAGGTTTTCGGTCCAGTACGTCATCAGGCCCCAGACCGAAGAACTGCATGACTACCGCGGTTACGCGGGGAGGATAAGCAGCGGCACCTACCGGAAAGGCGACGTAGTGACCGTCCTGCCTGCCGGCCAGACCAGCCGCATCCGGAGCATCGAAACGGGCGGCAGGGAAGTGGAGACAGCGATCGCACCGCAAAGCGTCATCCTTCGGTTGGAAGAAGACATCGATCTCAGTCGCGGCGACCTGCTTGTCAACGGAGAACGGCCGCCGCAGTTGAGCCAGGAATTTCAGGCGCTGGTCTGCTGGATGGACAGCAAGCCCCTTGGCCCGGGCAATAGGTACCTCCTGCAACTCGGCAGCCGCACGGTCCGCGGCCTGGTGAAGGATCTGGAATACCGCCTCGACGTGAATACGCTTGAGCGTCAACCATCGCCTGGCCAGGCCGGGCTCAACGATATCGTAAAGGTAACCCTGCGGACCGCGGCCCCGCTCGCCTTTGACGCATACACCGATCTTCCGGCCAACGGCGGGGCCATCCTGATCGACGAAACAAGCCATGTCACCGTTGGCGCATGCCTCCTGCAAGACAGATGAAACAGCAGGTCCACCATATTAGCCCTCCCGCGGGCAAGGTGATCTTTATCGGCGCCGGTCCAGGAGACCCCGAGTTGCTCACGATCAAAGCGCTTCGGTGGTTGCAGCGGGCGGACATCGTCATCGCCGACCGGCTGGTCAGTCCCGAGATCCTGAGCGAGTATATAACGCCGGGCGCGCGGATCATCCATGCGGGCAAACAAGGCGCGCAGCCGGCAAGTACATCACAGCCGACGATCAATGAGCTGTTGGTACAGCATGCCGCGGCTGGCCGCCTGGTCGTCCGGCTAAAGGGTGGGGATATATCGGTCTTCTCCAATATCCTCGACGAACTGGAAACGTTGACCACGAACAATATTCCGTTCCAACTGGTTCCCGGCGTGACCGCTGCGCTCGGCGCCGCAGCTTATGCCGGCATTCCGCTTACCGCGCGAGGTATGGCCACAGCGGTCAGGTTCCTTACCGCCTACCGCCAGGACCTGATGGATGAGCGCTATTGGCAGGAACTGGCGCGGACCGACGACACGCTCGTCTTTTATATGTCGTCCGCGCCCGTCGACCAGATCGTGTCCCGGCTGCTTCGACACGGCATCGCCGCGGACCGCTGGATCGCCGTGATCCAGCAGGCGACGACTTCGTACCAGCAGGTTTCCTCCTGGCCGGTGTATGATTACCTGGCAGGCGCGGCGGGCGCCGTCTATGCCTCGCCCAGCCTGATCATCATTGGCCGGGTGGCCGCCCTTCATCAGTCTTTTCGTTGGCTGCCGGAGAACCGCGGCGGAGAACTCTATTTCCCGCCATTAACCGATGCAAAAAAAATAGCAGTATGGTGACGACACCTAAAATGACCCTGATGCAGGAACTGATCGCCGGTTCTTCCCGGGATGAACTGATCTGGCTGAGCGGCTACCTGGCCGGCTTCGTGGCGCAGAACATCCAGGGAGCGTCCGCTGCGTCCATTGGGACGGAAGTACCCGCGTTCCCGGCGGCAGCGCCGGGCCCCGCGGCGCCCGCCCAAAAGATCACGATAGCCTACGGCACCGAAACGGGCAACGCCAAAAGGTTGGCTACCGATTTCGCCGCCCGCGCCAAAAGGAAAGGCATCCAGGCCAAATTGGTCGGCCTCGAACAATACCGGCTGGGCGACCTGGCGAAAGAGGAATACTTTTTCGCGGTCGTCAGCACGCAGGGCGACGGCGAACCCCCGGCGGCCGCCCGGAAATTCTATGATCATATCCACCAGGGCGGGCTGCAGCTAGACCGGCTGAAATATGGCGTGCTGGCCCTCGGCGACACCTCCTACCCGTTGTTTTGCAAGGCCGGCGAAGACATCGATCAGCAACTCCAAAAGATCGGCGGCCAGCGCATCCACACGCTTCGCAAATGCGACACCGACTTCGAAGCCGATGCCAATGCGTGGATCGACACCATTCTGCAGCAATTCAACGCACCATCGGCCAACGCCGGTGCTCCGGGAATTCCTGCTGTCGCACAGGCCGCTACGGCGGTTCAGCGCCCCGCCGCCGCCACGAAACCTGCGGCGAAACAGACCTGGACCGGGACCGTCCTTGCCAATATCAATCTCAATGACCGCGGATCGGCTAAACAGACGCATCACCTTGAAATCGCAGCCGGGAACGTCGACTACCAGCCAGGCGACTCGATCGGCATTTTCCCGGCCAACCCGGCCCCCCTGGTCGACGCGATAGTCGCCCTCGCGGGCGCTGACGGCCGGAGGACCCTTACCCATCGCGGCGAAGAACTTTCCCTGCACGAGCTCCTTCGGCGAAAATTGAATATCGTCTATTTGCCGGAACGCGTCGTGCGCAAATATGCGGCTATCGTCAAACAGGAGATCCCCGAAACAAAGATCGGCATGCTCGACCTGCTGAAGATTTATCCGGTCAGGGATATCGATCAGTTCCTTGAGGCCGTTGGAGCGCTCGAATCCATCGCGCCGCGGCTGTATTCCATTTCCTCATCGCCGGAAGCGCACCCCGGCGAGATCCACCTCACGGTCGCCCGTGACCGCTTCACGGTCAACGGCGAGCTCAAGAATGGGCTTTGCTCGGACGGTCTTTCGCATCTTCGGGTAGGTGACACCGTCGAGTTCTACCTGCACCGTAATGATCAGTTCAGGCTCCCGGCGGAAGATGTGGACCTCATCATGATCGGGCCCGGCACGGGGGTCGCTCCGTTCCGGTCCTTCCTTGCCGAAAGGGACAGCAGAGGTGCGGCCGGCCGGAACTGGCTCTTTTTCGGCGATCAGCATTTCACCACCGATTTCCTGTACCAGACAGAGATCCAGGACTGGGTCAGGACCGGCGTGCTTACGCATATCCATACCGCCTTTTCCCGCGACCAGCCGAAAAAGGTCTATGTCCAGCATAAAATGCAAAAGGAAGCCGCCAGGCTTTGGAGCTGGCTGGAATCCGGCGCCCATGTCTATATCTGCGGGGCGAGGGAACCCATGAGCGTGGACGTAGAATCCGCCCTCCTATCCATTATCGGGCAGGAAGGGAAAAAGACGCCCGCTCAGGCCGAATCGTTCCTGGAAGAATTAAAGACAAACGGCCGCTACGTAAAAGATGTTTATTGACATGACCGACACAAAGAATCTTTCCTCGACCGAGAGGATCAAGCAAAAAAGCGACGCGCTGCGTGGCACCCTCAGGGAGGGGCTGCGCGACGAACTCACCGGCGCCGTCAGCGATGACGACCAGGCCCTGGTCAAATTCCACGGCATGTATCTGCAGGACGACCGCGATCGCCGGGAGGAGCGCGCTGAAAAGAAACTGGAGCGCCTCTACGCATTCATGGTCCGCCTTCGGGTCCCCGGCGGCTTTTTCACGCCGGAACAGTGGATCGCCACGCATCATATCGCGGGAGAGAACTCGACCGGCGTCATCAAGATCACCACCCGGCAGACCATCCAGTTGCACGGCATCCTGAAAAGCCGGGTCAGGCCTACGCATGCCGCATTCAACGCCGTCGCGCTGGACTCGATCGCCGCCTGCGGCGACGTCAACCGCAATGTCACGTGCACCGCCAATCCCCTTCAATCGCCTATCCATGAACAGGTCCACGCCTATGCGCGTAAGATCAGCGAAATGCTCCTACCGAAAACCCGGGCCTATTACGAGATCTGGCTCGATGAGGAACAGCTTGCCGACAAGCGCGCCGAAGAAGACCCGCTTTACCAGGAACGGTATCTTCCCCGGAAGTTCAAAGTCGGGATTGCTATCCCGCCCAATAACGACGTCGATGTGCTCACCAATGACCTCGGACTGATCGCCGTCGTCGCGGACAATGAGCTGAAAGGTTTCAACATTGCGATCGGCGGCGGACTCGGCGCCACCCATGGCAACCCGGAGACATATCCGCGACTGGCCACCGTCATCGGTTTCGTGCCGGCGGATGACCGGTTGTTCAGGGCGGTGTACGAGGTTGTGACCATCCAGCGGGATTATGGAAACCGGAGCGATCGCAAGCTCGCCCGGTTGAAATATACACTCGATAAATACGGCGAGGAGTGGTACCGGCAGGAGCTGGAGAAGCGAACCGGGTTTCCGCTGGAACCGCCGCGCCCTTACGCATTCAGCGACCGGACGGAACATTTCGGCTGGCAGCAGGACCACATGGGCCTCTGGCACTACACCGTGTTCATCGAGAATGGCCGGGTGGTAGACGATGAGAAAGTAGCCTTGAAGACCGCCTTGCTGGAAGTGGCTGAAACCAAAAGAGCCAATTTCCGCTTCACGGTCAATCAGAAGATAATCGTGGCCGACGTCCGGAAAGAGGACAAAGCCCGGGTCCATGCCATTCTCGAAAAATACGGGCTCATCGGGCATACCGAGAACGCGTCCGCGATCCGGAAAAATTCGATCGCCTGTGTCGCGCTGCCAACCTGCGGTCTTGCCCTGGCGGAGTCTCAACGCTATCTCCCCACCCTGCTCGGCCGGATCGAACAACTGTTGCAGGACCATGAACTCGGCCAGGAACAGATCATCATCCGGATGACGGGATGCCCCAACGGATGCGGCAGGCCTTACGCCGCCGAGATCGGTTTTGTCGGGACGGCGCCCGGGCGCTACAACCTGTACCTCGGGGGTGACCACGAAGGGACGAGGCTGAACCGCCTGTATAAGGAAAGCCTGGACGAGGCCGCCATCGTCGGTGAACTGGACCTGCTGTTCTGGCTCTACCGGAAGGAACGCGTCACCGGTGAAAGGTTCGGCGACTTTGCCTGGCGCCAGCGGTGGTTCAAACAATAGTGCCGCAAAGGACACTGACCGGATTAAGGCCGTTTTTTTTTCATAATACTCTACTAAGTTGATAGACTAATAATAACATGAAATCCTGCATCTCCCCCATGGCCGCCCTCTTCCTGGGCCAATTGCTTTGGACGACGACCGCAACCGCACAAACTGCCGATGATATCCTGACCATTCTCACCAGGAAAGGGACCCTCACCGAAAAGGAGGCGGATTCGATCCGGAAGGAATCGGCCCACCGTCAACGCCGGACGGATGCCAGCGCGGACTCGTTTCCCCTGCGGCTTGGCCGGTCCCTTAGCCTGAGCGGCTATTCCCAGGTGGTTTATCAAACCTTTCAACATCCCCTTGCCGGGAAATATTCGGATGGCTTCAGTATCAAACGGGCCAGGCTCGATTTCCAGGGTCATTTTTCGGCAAGGTTCGACTATCGCCTGCTGTTCGACTTCGTCGGCCAAAGCGGTGCCAACGGAACAGCGCCTACCGGCGGCCAGCAGATCTCGCCATTTCTGGTCGAGGCCAATATCACCTACAAGCCCTTCCCGTGGCTGAACATCAAAGCTGGTCAAATGATCGTCGGGTTCTCGCAGGAGAATATCACCCAGGACCGCAACCTCGACCTGATTGAACGCAGCCAGGTTGTCAACGCCCTTGTCGCGCGCAAAAGCGATCCTGCCGGCGGCATCGCGGATTCGATCGGTAACCAGAATGGCCGCGATCTCGGCATCCAGGCGGGCGGAAGCCTCGGCCGGATCGGGAACCGGTTTTTGCTGGACTACTTCCTGCAGGTCCTGGACGGCGCGGGCATCAACACCCCTGATAATAACACTGCCAAGGATGTCGATGCGCGACTGGTCGTTCATCCCCTGTCCTTGCTGAGTATCGGCGGTTCCTGGTACAACGGCGTGGACCGCTTCACGGGCAGCCCCGGCAGGGACCAGCGCCGGACCCGTTGGGGAGTGGAGGCGGACCTCGAATGGAACAGCCTGTCGGTAAAAAGCGAGTACATCCGCGGAAGCGAAGGCAATACTGGTATCAAAGACCAGGCAGGCAACAGCGCCGGCATTACGCATCAGGGCTGGTATGGCCAGGTGAGCTGGTTCGTGCTCCCGCGCAAGCTCCAGGGCGTGTTCCGATATGATTGGTACGAACCGGCGACGGCAAATACCCGGGTGGCGAATGCCTGGTATGACGGCGGCCTGAACTATTTTTTCAATGTCTGGACAAAGGTCCAGATCTATTATTCGCTGCGGAGCCAGCGCCGCCCCGCGATAACCGGCAACCTGCTGGAAGCCCAGCTGCAACTGGCTTTCTGACGGTCCATAAGTCCACCGGTTTTGTAGGCGGATCCACTAAAAAATCGCTAATTTTATGGCTTCAGTAATGGAAAAAGACAAGATCATAGATCCGGCGGAAAGCGGCAACAACCTGTTCCCGCTGTTTGTGAAACTGGAAACCCTGAAATTGCTGATCGTGGGGGGCGGAAAGATCGGTCTCGAAAAATTGCAAACCGTCCTTCAGAATTCGCCGTCCACGGCGATCACACTGGTAGCCCCGGACATCGTTCAACCCATTCGCGACCTTGCAGCCGCCCATCCCCGCCTCCGACTGTTGGAAAAGCGCTGGGAACCTAACGACCTGGAATATGCGGACCTCGCCATCGTAGCGGTCGACGACCGGTCGGTCAGCGAGGACGTCGCCCGGGAAGCCCGTTCCCGGGGGATACTCGTTAATGTAGCCGACACGCCAGACCTTTGCGACTTCTACCTGGGTTCGGTTGTTCGCAGGGGCAATCTGAAGATCGCAATTTCGACGAACGGCAAATCGCCAACCGTGGCGAAGCGTCTGAAGGAAGAGATCGGTAATATGATCCCGGAGGAAATGGATGGTGTGCTCGATAACATGCAAACCATTCGTTCGCGGCTCAACGGCGATTTCGCCGAGAAAGTAAGAACGCTCAACGCCCTGACCAGCGTTCTGACGGCCTCGCCGGCCAACCTCCTGACGACGGCTCAGTCCGACCCGGATACCGTTAGGGCTGCAAAACAGGAAAAACAGATCCTCCTCCCCGGCCCCGGCCGCCGGAAATGGCAGCGGATCGTCAAATGGTGCCTGTTCGCATTCGTTTTCATGATCATCGGGCACGCGGTACTTTCCCTCCTTCCGCTCGGTGGCATCACCGGCTTCCTGCGCGGCCTGGGCGGCGAATTCGACATCAAGGCCTTTGGCATCATGACACTCGCGGGGTTTCTCGCGCAACTGGTGGACGGTTCGATGGGACTGGGATATGGGACCATTTCTACCACCTTCCTTCTGGCCTATGGCGGGGTAAGTCCGGCCATCGTCAGCAGCCGCGTTCACTCCGCACGCGTCTTTTCGAGCGGCGTATCCGGCTACAGTCATCACCGCTTTGGCAATATCAACAAGAAACTGTTCCGCACGATCGTGATCCCGGGGATCGTTGGCGCGGTCCTTGGCGCGAGTTTCGCTTATTTCGGGAACCAATATTCGAATTATGTCCGGGTGCCGCTGTCGGTCTACACGGTCTACTTGGGGTACTATATCCTGCGGAAAGCTTTCACCCGCAGACAGGCAGGCGCCAAAGTGCGCCGGGCGGGGTGGTTGGCCTCGACGGGCGGATTCATGGATGCCTTCGCCGGCGGCGGTTGGGGGACCCTGGTGACCAGCACCCTGATCACGAAGAGGAAGGATCCGCGTTATGTCATCGGATCCGTATGCCTGGCGGAATTCTTTGTCGTACTGGCCAGCTCCATTACCTTTTTTATCCTGCTGCGCAGCATACCCCTCCTCGACGTCGCCGGGCTGATCGCAGGCGGCATTATCGCTGCACCCATCGCGGCAAGACTGGCGGGAAAACTGCCCGCCCGCGCCATGTTCATCGCGGTCGGCGCCCTCGTCATCCTGACAAGCTGCAGCACGCTCTGGAAGTCCCTGCTGTGGGTAATACATCACGGCTGACCCTTTTCACCCCTTTTCACCCCTTCTCCCCGCCTTTCGCCCCGCTCCATCCCTCCCCGGCACCCGTACCCCCTCATCCCCTCGTCGCCGCCGGTCGTCTCCCGGCTCCCTCTTCGTCACCGTGTAGATGTCGGGGCCATCAAAAGGCTGCAGCCGCGAATATCGCTGTGGTCCATTCGCCCCAGCACCTGGAATTCGCCGTAGGCGTGCAGCCGGCCGATGTCATCGGTTGCCACGAAAGCACAGCTCCAGACATTGGCAAGGTCGATGACATTGATCAGACCTTCTCCCTCCAGGGTGGTTTCCAGCGGATCGTCCTCCCCCCGCACCATCACTTTCATCCACGGCGGGCACCGGAATAGCCCGGCGCCGGCCGAGTAAGCCTGCGACAGCAATTCGGTCATGCCATATTCGGCATGCACCGCCCTGACCCCAAGCCGGGACCGGAGGACGGCGTGCAGCTCTTCGCGGGTCACTTCGCGTCGCCGGCCCTTCATGCCTCCCGTCTCCATGACCACCGTGTGCCCGAGCGAGAACGAGTGCCGTTCGGCCAGGTCCAGCAGCGCAAAAGTCACCCCGATCAGCAGGGTCTTTTGACCCGCCGCCTCGAGACGCAACAGCACCTCGGCCAGCCGGTCGTGGTCGTAGAGATAGAATCCGCTGTCCGAATGGCCGCTGGCCGCAATCATCTCCTGCACCATGTACACCAGGGAGGAGTGCGCCCGCTCAAGGTAGGCCGGCAGCAAGCCGATCACGCACCATTCGCCGACCGGACCGTAAAAAGCCTCGAAACCGGCCATAAAACTTTGGCGGTACAGGCTAAGGTCCTTTACCAGGTGGCGGCTCGGAACCTGCCCGGTGCTCCCGCTGCTTTCGAACACGATCTCCGGCATGAACTCCCCCGTTCTCACGGCATAAGTCTTGAACAAACCGACCGGCAGGAACGGGATGTCCTCGAGACGGCCTACCGTCCCCGGGCCGGCGCCAAGCGAGCGCACAAAATCGCGGTAAAGGGAATTCTGTGCGTACTGCAACCGGAATATATCCAGCGCCCGGGGGATAAAATCCTTCTCGGAGAGGGAAAAAAGGCCGTTGGCCGGGGAAGAAGGAAGAAATGTCATCAGCCGTCTGAAGGCGGGGCAGATTTGTTAAAAAAGTCCTGATCGCCCGCCCAAAATTAAGCCCTTTTCGCCAAAAATAGGTAGGTTTGCAGGTATCAAATCCCTTTCATGAAGCCTCGTTCTTTTCTGATACCCGTCCTATTGGTGGCACTGATTGGCATGACGATCGCGGCCGAAAGTTGCAGGAAGACCAGTTCCGGAACGCCGACCATTTCGCTGGAATCGATTTCCACCCCCGTACAGGTCAATGATTCCATGAGGGCTCATTTCAAATTCACCGGCGGCGGCAAAATTTCCAACGGCTTTTTTTGGTTTATCCGGACCCGCCTCAACCAGCTCCCTGCGACAAACCCTTCCGGCGCCGATACCTTCGACTTTCAGCTGCCTTCCTTTTCCGCGAATTCAGGCGAGCTTTCTTTTTCGCTCCCCTGGAATGGCTACCTCAACGAAACCAATACGCAGAACGACACGCTTGTTTTCAAATTCTTTGTGCAGACCGCCGACAGCACGCTGACGACCGATACGGTTACCTCTCCCAAGATCATTGTCCTATACCAATAGCCGAGAAATAGCGTCGCATCATAACCGGAATTCATCGTGTTCAGAAAGATAGTCGATTACATAGTTTTCAGCAGTCTCTATGTTGCGATCTGCTCGGTGGTGATGATCTGGCAGACCAGCCGCCTGCTGGTGGGTGCCTCCCCTCCCGGCCGCCTTCCGGGCTTCGTCTTTTTCGCCACGATCTGCTCTTACAATTTTCATTGGTACCTGACACCCCGCTCGGCAACCCCGTCCCGCCGGGTCCAGTGGACCCATCATCACAAGCCGCTCCACTTTATCCTCTACCTGACCGGCGCCGTCGGCGCGATCGTATACTTCTGCTATTTGACCCAATACATCTTTGCCATCGGTTTCGCCGCACTCCTGACTTTTCTCTATTCGGCTCCCAAACTCCCGTACCGCTATTTCCGCCTCCTGCGATCGATCGCCATCGGAAAGACCTTTTTCCTCACCTTCGTTTGGGTCTACGTCACCGCGATCCTGCCGGTGATCATGACCGGCGTCAAATGGACCGGCTCCTTCTACTGGTACGTGCTGGGCCGCTTCTTCCTGATCTACGCCTGCTGCCTCATCTTCGACTACCGCGACCGGGAAGACGACCGGGCACAGGGGATCGTCAGCATGGTGACGCAACTCAATGAAAGGAATATCGACTGGCTGTTCGCCGTCTCGATGATCTGTTTCCTCATCTCCTGCGTGGCCCTGGCCTTCTATCGTTATCCCGCGCTGTACATCATCCTCCTTCTTATTCCGGGTGTCGTATTGGCGGCCCTCTACCCCGAAACCAAGCGAAATTATTCCGACTATCTCTATTATGTCGTTCTGGATGGGATCGTCATGCTCTCCGGGCTGCTGATGCTAATCTTCAGGATTTAGTACATTTACAGCCAAAAAACCGGTTAATCGCAATGGCAAAAACTGTTTCCAACCCGAGAAAAGCATCCGCGCCGTCCCTGCTGACAGACAAATCCTTCGAATTCCTCCGCCGATACATCGATAACCCCTCTCCCGTCGGCTTCGAAAGCGGCGGGCAGAAGATTTGGCTCGACTATCTCAGGCCCTGGGTGGATACCCATTTCACGGACCCATATGGCACGGCCGTCGGGATCGTCAACCCCGATGCGCCGTTCAAGGTAGTGATCGAAGCCCATGCGGACGAGATCAGCTGGTTCGTCAACTATATCAACAAAGAGGGTCTCATTTATCTCAAACGCAACGGCGGCGTCGACCACCAGATCGCCCCTGGTATGCGGGTTTTCATTCACGGCAGGAAAGGCCGGGTGCCCGCCGTATTCGGCTGGCCTGCCATCCATACCCGGATCGCCAACCCGGATTTCAAAGAGCCGCAACCGAAGGTCGACAGCCTTTTCCTCGATTGCGGCGGCCGGAATAAGGAGGAGGTCGAAAAACTCGGCATCCATATTGGTTCCGTCGTCACTTATCAGGATGGGTACACCGAGCTGGCTTACGATTACCTGATCGGCCGCGCCTTCGATAACCGCATCGGGGGCTTTATGATCGCCGAGGTGGCGCGACTGCTGAAAGAGAATAAAAAGAAACTGCCGTTCGGGCTCTATGTCGTGAACGCGGTGCAGGAGGAGGTCGGCCTCCGCGGCGCGGAAATGATCGCCCGCAGGATCAAGCCCGATATCGCCATCATTACAGACGTCACGCACGACACATCCACCCCCATGATCAATAAGATGATCGAGGGTGATATCGCCTGCGGGAAAGGCCCCTCGCTTGCGTTCGGACCCGCGGTACACAATAAGCTGCTCGATGTGGTCCGGGAGACCGCCGCGGCCAGGAAGATACCGGTCCAGATGCGGGCGGTGTCGCGAAGTACCGGTACGGACACCGATTCTTTCGCGTACGCGAACGACGGTTGCCCTTCGGTCCTGATCTCTATTCCGCTCCGGTATATGCACACGACGGTGGAAATGCTGCACCGCAACGATGTGCAGGAAACCATCCGGCTGATGTACGAAACGCTCCTGGTATTGACCCCCAAAACAAATCTGCGCTACTTTTGATGAACGGCCTCCTGCTCTATATCGACCCCGGAAGCGGATCTTATCTTGTCCAGGTAATCATCGCCGCGATCCTCGGCGGAGCTTTCTGGATAAAGAAATTCTGGCGAAGAATAAGATCATTTTTCACCCGGGGAAAAAAAGAACCATGACCGCCGCCGCCGATATCCTCATGCACCCTGCTTCTTTCCGGGATCCGGCGGGTTTCGTCTTCCTGCTCGACGGACGGCTTTACCGCCAGGTCAACCCCTGTTACGCCGGATCCTACGACCGGCTGATGCAGTCCGGCCTGTACGACGCGCTCACCCGCGACGGGCTGCTGATCCCGCATTCCGAAGAGCAGGCCCTCACCGCGCGTTACCCCGATGCCTATCGCATTCTGCAACCCCGACCGGTGGACAGGCTGAGCTATGCCGCCGAATGGAGTCCCGCGCAACTGCGGGACGCAGCGCTCCTGACCCTGCGGCTTCAATCGCTGGCAATGGATCACGGGATGAGCCTGAAGGATGCGATCCCGAACAATGTGCAGTTCATTGACGGAAAGCCGGTTTTCCTCGATACCCTCTCGTTCGGGCGCTATGATCCGTCCGAACCCTGGATCGCCTACCGGCAATTTTGCGAAAATTTCCTCTTCCCCCTGTATATTCATTTTTACGCACGGACGGGTACCCACCCGTTTGCCGCCGCCTGGCCAGAAGGCGTCCCGGCTGCAACCGCCGGGCGGCTCCTTCCGTGGAGAAGCCGTTGGAATGCCGGCGCGTGGCTGCACGTTCACCTGCAGGCAAGGATCGGCGGCCGCCAATCCGGGGGCGGGCAGCACCGGCACAACTTCTCCGCTGCAAAGCTCCTGCGGCTGGTGGAGCACCTGAGGACGTTGACCGAACGCCTGGCCATGCCGGCCGCGGGCGACTCCGCGTGGAGCCGTTATTATGACGAAACTGTTCCGGGCGAGGACTATATCCGGGACAAGGAGCGGATCTTTCGCCGGTTCCTGGACAGGACCGGATCCGGCGTCGCCCTCGATCTGGGATGCAATGACGGCTGGTTCGCAAGGATCCTGGCCGAACACGGCAGGCCGGTCATCGCCGTCGATGCCGACTGGCAATGCGTGGACCGGTTATACCGGAAAGGTATATCCGCTATTTTGCCGCTTTGCGTCGACCTCGCGAACCCGACGCCGGCCTGCGGCTTTCGAAATGCAGAGCGGGCCGCCTTTACGGACCGGATGCGATCCGACCTGGTCGTTGCGCTTGCCCTGGTCCACCACCTGGCGCTTGGCCGCAATATTCCGTTGCCCCTGATCGCGGACGGTTTTCAACAATTGACACGCCGCCACCTTATCGTTGAATTCGTGCCCGCGACCGACAGGAAGGCGATGCAGTTGGCCGCACGCAAGGATCCTGCCTTGCTTGAGGGTTACGATTCCGGTAATTTTGAAGCCGCCTTCGGCCGCTATTTCCGGCTGGATGAAAGAGAAACCGTTGCCGGAACCGAGCGGGTGTTATACCTGATGACCAAACGTCAGCCATGAAAATGCCGCTAAGAACCTTCCCTTTTTTTCTCCCGGCCTTACCGGTCTTCTTCGTGCTGCACGGCTACCGGGAAAATCTCGGCTATATTCATGCGGGTGACGCGCTACTGCTGTCCGGCATCTATGTGCTGGGGTCGTTGCTCGTCTTTCTGGCTTTCCGGCTGCTGTATCGCCATACCGTCAAGGCTGCGCTGGCAGCCGGTTTTGTCCTTGCCTTCTATTTCTTTTTCGGCGCGCTGCACGATTTCTTGCAGGCTCATGTCCGGCTGCTGTCCCGATACGTCATTCTGCTACCGGCCTTCCTGGCGGCCGCGGCCGCCCTGGTCATCGCATTGGGCCGGACCGGCCGGGATTTGCGGCGCCTCGTGGTGTACCTGAATGTACTGTTCCTGATCTATATCGGCATCGATCTCGCGGGGGTCGTCTTTCCTGCGCGCCGGCCGCGTCCGCCCGCCTTCGGGTCGGCAGCTTCGGGGGATACGATCCGCTTCCTTCCCTATTCCGGCCGGGCAAAGCCGGATATCTATTTCCTGGTATTCGACGCCTACACGAGTTCGCTGGCGCTGAAAGAACAATATCATTTCGACAACGGCGCGTTCGACCGCTTCCTGGCCAGCCGGGGATTCCGCATTCAGAAGGCCAGCAGGAGCAACTACAAATACACGATCCTGTCCATTCCATCCATCCTCAACATGGCCTATTTGGACAGGCTTCGGGACATAAAGGGCGGCGAGGTGGCGGAATATTATTATCTCAGCGATCTGATCCGGGACAACGACCTGCTGGCCTGGCTGCGCGCCAATGGATATGACATCGTCAATTGCTCGATCTTCGACCTGCGCGGCCACCCCTCGCCGGTCGGGCAGTCCCTGTTGCCCCTCCAGACAAGGCTGATTACCGATCAAACCCTCTATTCCCGCTTCTACAGGGACATCGGGTGGAACTTTTACCGCTTCACCATCGACCCGCTGGCCGAAAGAGAGATCGACCGGAGCCTCGATAACGATAACCAACTGATGGGACGCCTGCTTGCGGCCAGCGCCCGGCGATCCGCCAGGCCGCGTTTTTTCTACGGGCATTTCAATATCCCCCACCCCCCATATTACTATGACCGGGAAGGCAGACGGCGAAAGGTCGCAGCCCCGTACAGGCCGACCGATGAGGACAGCGTGCAGGACTATCTCGATTACCTGCCGTATACCAACCAACGCGCGGAACAGCTCATCGACCGCATTCTCAGGAATTCGGGCGGACAGGCGGTCATCATCTTCATGGGGGACCACGGTCTCCGGTATCATGACAGCCTCGGTTATAATCCCCTGTCCTTCGTGCAAAATCAGAACGCCGTCTATTTTCCCGGCGGGGACTACCATCTTTTTTACGACAGTATCTCAGGGGTGAACCAATTCAGGGTCATCCTCAACAGCCTGTTCGCTCAGCGTATCCCGATGTTAAAAGATTCCATCGCAAATGTAAAAGATAAGAAATAATTTTGCCCCTGAATAAAAAGTCAGCTATGATCCGTCACGACTGGACAATCGAAGAAATAAAAGCCGTCTATGACATGCCCCTGCTGGAATTGATCGTCCGGGCCGCCTCGGTCCACCGTCAGCACAACGATACCGGCGAAGTCCAGGTCTGCACCTTACTGTCCATCAAGACGGGCGGTTGCCCCGAAGACTGCGCCTACTGCCCGCAGGCGGCACGCTACGACACGGGGGTCAATGTACAGGCCCTGATGAAAAAGGAAGAAGTCCTCGAATATGCAGCCAAAGCGAGAGCCGCAGGATCGACCCGCTTTTGCATGGGCGCGGCCTGGCGGGAAGTCCGGGACAACAAAGACTTCGATCGCGTGATCGAGATGGTAAAAGGTGTCAACGAAATGGGCATGGAAGTGTGTTGCACGCTTGGGATGCTGAATGAGGACCAGGCGAAGCGGCTTGCCGGCGCAGGTCTGCATGCCTATAATCACAACCTCGATACTTCCGCAGAATACTATGGCGAAGTCATCAGCACCCGGACTTATGATGACCGGCTCCAAACCCTGGACCATGTCCGGAAAGCCGGCGTGACCGTCTGCTGCGGCGGCATCATTGGTCTCGGGGAGACCCACGAAGACCGGATCGGCATGTTGCACACCCTTTCCACCATGTCCGTCCACCCTGAGAGCGTGCCCATCAATGCACTCGTACGCGTCAAAGGAACTCCGCTCGCGGAAAACCCCAGGGTCGATGTTTGGGACATGGTCCGGATGATCGCCGCCGCACGCATCCTGATGCCCGCCACCATGGTCCGGCTGAGCGCTGGTCGCGCGGAGATGACACAAGCGGAGCAGGCGCTTTGCTTCCTTGCGGGAGCAAATTCGATCTTTGCCGGTGAAAAACTGCTGACCACCCCCAACCCGTCATTTGAAGATGATAACCGGATGTTCGGGTTATTCGGGTTGAAACCGCGGGTTGCATTTAAAGAAGAAAAGGAATTAGCGGAGGAAGACCGCTATTCGCGGTAAGGCTGCGGATGCAGGATCTCCTCACAGATATAGGTATTTCCCGCTAGCACTTCGTCGATCGCCATCACCATCTCGGTGCTCGGAGAATTCTTCGTTACATAGCCGTTCGCGCCATTGCGAAGCATCTCATTCACATAGGAACGCTCGGTTTGCACGGAGACCCCGATGATCTTCATGTCCGGAGCGAATTCACGGATCGAACGCGTCGCTTCGATCCCATTTACCGGCTTCATATTGATATCCATGAGGATTACGTCCGGCTGCAGGTGCTTTGCAGCCTCGATAGCTTCCAGACCGTTAGCACATTCGGCGATCACCTTCAGCCTGGGGACCTGGTTCAATACCCAACTCCACGCCTGCCTGACGTGAAAATGATCGTCAACGATGATTAGCTTGATCATGGAAGGTATTTTGGCAAGTTCCAAAATTAATGTTTGCCCTCCAATAAAAAAGGAAATGGCGGAAATTGAAGACCGATTACCCAGTTTCCCCAGATTTCTCCGGCAGAGTACTTAGAAACGGTAAGAAATTACCCTTAGACCAATGCCAACTCGAGCACCTGTTGCATGGTCTTGACGAAATTGAATTTCAAACCGCGGATAAAATTGGAATCGATCTCCCGGATGTCCTTTTCATTCTGCCAGCACAGGATGATCTCCTTAAGCCCCGCGCGCTTCGCCGCCAGCACCTTTTCCTTGATGCCGCCTACCGGTAATACCTGTCCGCGGAGCGTGATCTCCCCCGTCATCGCCAAATAGGGCTTCACCCGTTTGCCCGTAAAGGCAGAAGCCATGGAGCTCATCATCGTCACGCCGGCGCTCGGCCCGTCCTTGGGGACGGCCCCTTCCGGCACATGCACGTGGAACGTTTTTCTGTTGAATATCTCCGGGTCGATATCGTATTTTTTCGCGTTGGATTGGAGATACGTAAAGGCGGTCGCCGCGCTTTCCTTCATGACATTCCCGAGGTTGCCGGTGAGCTTCAGCTCCCCCTTGCCGTCGCTCAGCGAGGTCTCCACGAACAGGATGTCCCCGCCGACATAGGTCCATGCGAGACCAACGGCGACGCCGGGCATATTGGCCACCTTATACATATCGTTGCTGTACCTGGATTTACCCAGGATCTTCTCGAGATCGGTCAGTGTCAGCGATGCCTTCAGTTTTCCTTTCAATGCGTATTCCATTGCCTGATACCGCATGATCGAAGCCAACTGCCGGTCGAGTTCCCTGACTCCGCTTTCCCGGGTATAATCCTGAACCATCTTTTCCAGGACCTTGTCCCCGATCTTGAACACCATTTTGTCCAAGCCGTGGGCCTCCTTCTGTTTGGGCACCAGGTGGCGGCGTGCGATCTGGATCTTCTCTTCTACCGCATATCCGTTCAGGTCGATGATCTCCAGCCTGTCGCGAAGGGCCGGTGGGATAGCATTGATATCGTTTGCCGTGGCGATGAAAAGGACCTTGCTCAGGTCGTATTCCAATTCCAGGTAGTTATCATAAAAAGTATGATTCTGCTCCGGATCGAGCACTTCAAGCAGCGCAGAGGTGGGATCACCCCGGAAATCACTCCCGGTTTTGTCGATTTCGTCCAGGATCATCACCGGGTTGGAGGTTTTTACCTTTCGCAAGGATTGCAGGATCCTTCCCGGCATGGCGCCGATATAGGTCTTCCGGTGCCCGCGGATCTCGCTTTCGTCATGGAGGCCGCCGAGGCTGATCCGGACATACTTCCGGCCGATGGCACCGGCAATGCTGCGCCCCAGCGAAGTCTTCCCGATCCCCGGAGGCCCGACGAAACAAAGAATAGGGCTCTTCATGTCCCCCTTCAGCTTGAGCACTGCGAGATATTCCAGGATCCTCTCCTTTACCCTGGTCATCCCGTAATGGTCATGATCGAGTATCTTCTTCGCTTTTTTCAGATCATAGGAATCCTCGGTCAACTCGCCCCATGGAAGTTCCAGCATCAGGTCGAGATGATTGAAGACAACCGAATAATCGGGCGTGCTTGGATGCATCCGCTCGAGACGTTCCACCCCTTTGCGAAAAAGGTCCTTCGCCGTGGCGGGCCACTTCTTGGTCTCCGCTTTTTTCTGCATTTCCTTTATCTCGCGCTCGTTGGAGTCGCCGCCCAGTTCATCTTTGATACTTTTCAGCTGCTGCTGCAGGAAATACTCCCGCTGCTGTTTATCCAACTCCGTCTTGGTACGGGTGGTCAGTTTGTTTTTCAATTCGGCGAACTGCAACTCGCGCTGCAGTAATTGCATCAGGAGGTCCGCGCGGGATTTGATATGATGGATCTCGAGAAGCTGCTGTTTTTCATGCAGCTCGGTATTCAGATTACTCGAAATGAAATGAATGAGAAAGGAAGGGTTCTCGATATTCTTCAGGATAATGCTGGCCTCGGAGGGAATGTTCGGCGACAGCTGGATGATCTGGGAAGCAAGGTCTTTGATATTGGAAACATACGCCTCGAAGTCCTGTTCCTTTGGCGCTTCTTCCTCTTGCAACAGGACCACCTGGGCCTTGAAATACGGATCTTCCGCAGTCACGGCGCCCACCTTGAAGCGGCGCTTACCCTGCAAAATGACGGTCGTGCCGCCGTCGGGCATTTTGATGAGTTTGATGATCCGGGCTACGGTGCCCACGTCTTCCAGGTCCGTCACGCCGGGATCTTCGACGCTGCTGTCTTTTTGCGCCAGCACCCCGATCAGCTTGTCAGCCTTGTACGCGTCGTTCACCGCCCTGATGCTCTTATCCCTCCCAACCGTGATCGGCAAGACCACCCCGGGAAACAGCACCGTGTTCCGCAAGGGAAGCACGGGAAGCTCCTTCGGTATCTCTATTTCGTGCAGATTCTCGTTGTCAGTTTCATTCAAGGGTATGATCGGCATGAAATCCAAATCGTCCTCCGATCGCGCAAATAAGTTATCTTTCATATCAATGACAAAATAGCACCTGTAAAGGAAAAATCCTACACTTTTATAAACGAATTCTTGTTTAGTCCAACTTTGATGCCAATGAAACAAAGCTTGCGGCCATTGACAAAATGTCCGCTTGCGTGCCTGAATAAGGCAAAAAAAATACCCTCCGGATTCGGTGTACCGGAGGGTCTGATAGGATCTTTACAAAATGCCGCAAGCGTCAGAAGATCCGAAAGCCGGCATAAAGTTGCCAGCCCTGATTTCTCCACTTCGATTGATCGGTGACATCATTGATGTTGGTGAGACCGACCACGTAACGCGCTCCGGCCATCACCGGTCCGAGGTTCAACTGCGCACCTGCCACCAGCGAGAGGTCCCCTTTCCTGAATGCGTCTCCTGCGTTGTTGATGAGATGCTGGTCCTGGTTGAGCAGGATCCCGAACTGCGGGCCGGCCAGCAGGCTCAGGACGGGAGCGGGCCTGTAGCTTAACAGGACCGGTACGCTCAGCCAATCGAGCTTCCCCCTGACGTCGTTGACGCCGTCGGGGACGACTGCTGAAAAATTGCTGCCGGTACGGTAATTCGTCTGGTTGAAATTCAACTCGGGCTGAAGGCCCCAGTGCCTGGATACGTAGATCTCCGTGAAGGCGCCCGCCATATAGCCGAACTGAAACTCCTGGCTGAACGACTCGCCGTCGACCTTAAAAAGATTGGCCCCGGCCTTGACGCCCAGATGAAAGCCTTGCGCCTGCGAATTGATGCCGGCGATCAACAGCAATACGGACAATACAATTGCGTTCCTCTTCATGATGGATGTGTTTTGATGAGTGAATGGATTGCATGTAGTATTGCTGCATTACGATCTATTTTAATTTCCGGTCTTTCAGCTGAAACCCGAGGTACAATTGAAACCCGTATGTCCGCCATACATCCGTTGTATTGATGCCGTTGACGTTGGTCAGGCCTTCCTGATAACGCAGTCCCAGCGTCAACTTTCCGAGGTTAAGCTGTCCGCCGAAGACCAGCGCCAGTTCGCTGTGGTGGAAGGCGTCCTTGCTCGTTTCCGCCCGAAGCAGTCCCTGCGTTTGCGCGATCAGGTAGCTGTATTGCGGACCGATGATGACCGATACGAGCGGCACGGGCTTGTAGACGAAGAGCACCGGCACCGCGATATAATCCAGGCTTACCAGTTGAAATCCGACGGGCTCCAAACCGCTGTAGATATTGGTAAACCCTTCTGAGGTCTTGCACAACACCTGGTTGAACAGGAGTTCGGGCTGCACCGTGAATTTGGAGGTATAGTTCAATTCAGCATAAGCGCCCCCGCTAAAGCTCACATTGTAAGTATTATCGAAGGAGCGTCCCCCAACCTTAAAATAATTTCCTCCCGCCTTCAGCCCCCATTCCATCGATTTTTGTGCGTAAGAATGAGCGGCAGTCAGAGTCAGTAAAAGGGTCGCAAAAGCTAGTTTGGATTTCATTGTTGATGCTTGTTTTATTTCCTGTTATATATTATTCGTGAAAATACATTTCAATACTTTATCGGTTTGTTAAAATCGGCAAACCACCCGTTAATTCATGTCAATTCGATGACCGTGATCTCCGGCATGATACCGACGCGGCCCGGGTAACCGATGAAGCCGAACCCCCGGTTCACATATAATTTCTGGCGGCCCCGCTCATAGAGGCCGGCCCACTCCTTGTAAATGTATTGCACCGGGCTCCATTTGAAACCCGGGATCTCGAGGCCGAACTGCATCCCGTGCGTGTGCCCCGATAAGGTCAGATCGATGTCGGGATAGTCGGGGCGCACCTGGGCGTCCCAGTGGCTGGGATCATGGCTCATCAGGATCTTGAAAGGATATTTCTCCGCGCCAGCATATGCCTCATCCAATTTGCCGTACTTCGGGAACCGGGCCTTTGCGCTCCAGTTCTCGACCCCGATCAACGCAATCCGGTCGCCGCCCTTTTCCAGCACGACGTGTTCATTCATCAGCAGGCGCCATCCCATCTCCTGCTGGATTCGCTTGAGGTGATCGAGATTGGCTTTTTTGGCCTCCGCGTTTTCCCACCAGGCGTAGTCGCCGTAATCATGGTTACCCAGGGTCGAATAGACGCCCATCGGCGCGTTGAGACAACCGAAAATACCCTGGTAATTTCCGACCTCCGGCGCGATATTGTTCACCAGGTCCCCTGTGAACAATATAAGGTCGGGTTTCTCCGCGAGCGCCATGTCCACCCCTCGCCGGACCGCTGCCGGGTTCTTAAGACTACCAGAATGAATATCAGAGATTTGTACGATCCTGAGCCCCTTGAACGACGCGGGCAGGTTGTCAAAGGACAAGCGGACCCGCCGGACCCGGTATTTGTATTTGTTGGCAAAGCCGTGGAGCAAAGATCCATACAGGCCCGCTCCCAACCCAAGTCCCAGCCAGCTCATAAAGACCGACCGCGAGATGTCCGGCGATCCTGCGGCCGTCACATGTTGCGAAGCCGTCGCCATCCGTCCGGCCACCCATTGCAGCAGCCGCCGGATATCATCGAGCAGGAGAAAAAGTCCGACGAGGATCTTGGCCAGATACACGCCGATCAGCACAAAGACGAGATACCCCTGCGCCCATTTGAACTTGCCCATCAGGTAAGGCATCAGGCAAAGGATCAGCAGTGCGAAGATCGAGCCGCCCCAGTAAATGCCGTATATCGTCGACCTGACCCTTGGAGAGGCTCCTTGCGAAACAGTTTTTACGGCCTGAAACACGTACAAATCAAGCACCAACGCCACGATCGGGAGCACCCACAAATACCTCCAACTACGCATGCCCGGGAAATTTATATCTCATAGTTTCTGATCAAACGTTTAAATTTGCCATCCTGTCAGGGTTTTTCGGGATGGCAGGCCGCAAAGTTCGGAATTATCCCCGGTGGGCAAAACTAAATTTTGCCGTCTTCCCGATTGGTGACAATTTTGACCAAATTCAGCTATGGCAAAGACTATCGGTGTCGCAAATCAAAAGGGAGGCGTAGGCAAGACCACATCCGCGATCAATCTGGCGGCCAGTTTCGCGGTATTGGAATTCCGGACCCTTCTGGTTGACGCCGATCCGCAGGCCAATAGCACCACTGGTGTCGGATTCGACCTCCACAACGTGACCCAAAGCCTTTACGATTGCATGGTCAACCACGTCCCCGTAAAGGATGTCATCCTGCGGTCCGAGATCCCTCACCTGGACGTCGTTCCCTCCCACATCGACCTGGTCGGTTATGAGATCGAAATGATCAACTACCCCAATCGCGAAAGCGTACTCAAGGGGATACTCGAGCCGGTGAAGGATGAATACGATTTTATTATCATCGACTGTTCGCCGTCCCTGGGTTTGATCACCGTCAATGCGCTGACTGCCGCCGATTCGGTGATCGTCCCTGTCCAGACGGAGTTCTTCGCGCTGGAAGGGCTTGGGAAGCTGCTCAATACCGTGAAGATCGTTCAAAGCCGCCTCAACCCGAAACTCGCCATCGAAGGGATCCTGATGACGATGTACGACGGCCGTCTTCGCCTGTGCAACCAGGTGGTGAGCGAAGTCCGGAAGCATTTCGACGAAATCGTTTTTGATACGATCATCCATAGGAACACCAAGATCAGCGAGGCGCCCAGCGTAGGCAAGCCGGTGATCCTGTACGATGCGCTTAGCAAGGGATCGGTCAATTACCTCAATTTGGCGAAGGAGATCCTGCAGAAGAATAACATGACGCGGATCCGGCAGGAAGAGCGGATCCTGGATAAGTCAGCATAAGCGAAAATCATGACAACTCCCCATAAAAAAGATAAAGAGGCGTTGGGAAAGGGCATCCGATCCCTCCTGCAAAGCATCGACGCGGATCTGAAGACGACGTCCGGAGAGCTAAAGTCTTCAGTCGTGGAAGCGGTAACCAATATGCTCCGGATACCCCTGGATCAGATCGAGACCAACCCCCGTCAGCCCCGCCACGACTTCGACGAACAGGCACTGCAGGAACTGGCGCAATCCATCCGGCTGCACGATATCATTCAGCCCGTAACCGTGTCGCGGTTGCCCACGGGGAAGTACCGGCTGGTCTCGGGCGAGCGGCGATTGCGCGCCGCGAAGATAGCGGCCCTGAAAGACATCCCTGCCTATATCCGTCAGGCCGACGACCAGCAACTGCTGGAACTTGCGCTGCTGGAAAACCTCCAGCGCGAGGACCTGAACGCGATGGAAATCGCCCTGAGCTATAAGCGGATGATGGAAGAGCTCAATTACACGCAGGAGCAGGTCGCGGAAAGAATGGGAAAGGAACGGTCTACTGTGGCCAACTATATCAGGCTCCTCAAGCTGCCGCCCGACATCCAGGTCGCCGTCCGCAGCAACCAGCTTTCTATGGGTCACGCCCGCGCCCTCATCAACGTCGATACGGTCGACCGGCAACTCTATCTCTACCATGAGATCCGACAAAAGGGACTTTCCGTCCGGCAGACCGAAGAGCTCGTCCGGCAGTTGTATAAGGAGACCGCCGGTGTTAAAACTTCCGTAAAGCCTGCCTTGCCCGAGGCTTTCAAGCGAATTGAAGATAACTTAGCATCGCATTTCAGCACAAAGGTAAAACTCAGTCACAACAAAAAGGGAGAAGGTAGCATTTCGATCGAGTATTACTCCCTCCAGGAACTCAACAAGCTCCTGGATCAACTGGGCGTCTCTGTTAACTAAGTAACCGACATGAACCGGGTATTTTACTGTTTGTTCTTTGCGGGTTTCCTATTCTTACATCTCGACTGCCGGGCGCAAAACCTGACGGACACCCTGACCATAAAGGACACCGGCCGGAACAAGGGTCACAAGACCGAGCCGTATCGGGTGGACTCATTCAGCCGCCGCCTCCACGACCCGAGAAAGGCGACCATCCGCTCCGCGATCATCCCGGGCTGGGGCCAGATCTACAACCGTAAATACTGGAAACTACCGCTGGTATACGCCGCCGTCGGAATCCCCGCCTATTTCTATTTTGACAACCGGACCTGGTATCGCAACTGCCAGCACGCCATTACTGTCCTGGCGAACTATCAGGCGTCATTGCCACCGGGCACCCCCGGCGGTCCTGTTCCCGATTCAGTGGTCAGGATGGTAAATATAAAATTGCAGCCCCTGGTGGCTTCCGGCGACGACAATGACCTCCGCACCTATCGAAACGAATACCGCAAGGACGAGGACTACTCCGTTCTTTTCTTTTTGCTGTTCTGGGGTCTCAATGTGGTTGACGCCACCGTGGATGCGCACCTGATGTATTTCGACGTGAGCAATAACCTTAGCATGCAACTCCAAATGCCGTCGCCCGGTTATATGCCGCCCGGCAGCAGCCCCGCGGGTATCAGCCTCGTATTCGATCTGCACAAAGCCAGATCGCGTCCCGTTCTCCTGCGCTGACCTCGGTTGTTCCGGCAAACGCTCCAGCGGAGACTGCCAATCAAAAAATAATTGTACGTTTGCCGCTACAACTATTCCGACATGAAGATCGCGCTCATTGGCTACGGTAAAATGGGTCATGCCATTGAAGAGATCGCCAGGGCAAGGGGACACGAGATCGTGCTGACGGTCTCGATCGAGAATGTAGAGGACAACACGATCGCCAACATCCGCAAGGCCGATGTGGCCATTGAATTTACCGGGCCCGGGAGCGCCTATGACAATATCATCAGGTGCCTGGATGCCGGCGTTCCGGTCGTTTCAGGTTCGACCGGCTGGCTGGACAGGCTTGCCGGCGTCCGGCAGCACTGCGGCCAAACCCGGGGCGCTTTCCTCTATGCCAGCAATTTCAGCATCGGCGTCAATATCTTCTTTGAAGTCAACAAGCGGCTGGCCGCGCTGATGGCCCCGCACCAGGAATACGAGGTCCGCATCAGGGAGATCCACCACACCGAAAAGAAAGATGCCCCGAGCGGCACCGCCATTTCACTGGCCGAGCAGATCCTCGAAAAAATTCCCCGCAAAAAGGGATGGGTCAATCATATTAGTGATAACTTAGAAGAGTTGGAGATCCTGAGCGAACGTGTCGACCCGGCCCCCGGGACTCACCGGATCGAATACGGCTCCGACATCGATACGATCGAGATTGTACATACGGCTCATAACCGCCGGGGGTTCGCCTCCGGGGCTGTCCTTGCTGCTGAATTCCTGCAGGGCAAAAAAGGAGTTTTCCAAATGAGCGACGTCCTGGGGTTTTAACAATAACTGTAAGAGGATAAAATGCTTTCCAAAAAAACACAATATGCGTTCCAGGCCCTGATGTACCTGGCGGAAAAGGAAAACGGGGAACCCGTGCTCATCGCGGAGATCGCGAAAAAGAAGCGCATTCCCCTGAAATTCCTGGAAAACATCCTCCTGGAATTGAAGAACGCCAATATCCTGGATAGCAAAAAAGGTAAAGGCGGCGGCTACTTCTTCGCCAAGAATCCCAAGGATGTCCCGCTCGCAACCGTCATGCGCCTGCTGGATGGCCCGATTTCCCTTCTTCCCTGCGTTTCACTTTATTTCTACGAGCGATGTAAGAATTGCGACGAGAAGAGCTGCGGACTGCATATCGTCATGTCACAGGTTCGCGACGCCAACCTGAAGATCCTCGAGAAAAAAACGATCGCGGATCTCGCCCGGGGCTGATGAGCCGGCAATAATGCACAACGCCTGATGATCCCCCAATGATGCGAGACGCCGGGAGCTTAACCGGCGGCCTGTTTGGCCAGGACCGCAAGGTGGTCCCTGCAGACCCTCTCCGACACGTTCAGGAGTCTGCCCACCCTTTCGGTCAGCAAACGCGCGTCTGCCTCCCCAATGTCGAACCCGTCTTTGTACCGGGCATCCACATAGCCCGACAGCAATAACCGGAAGAGCCGGTCCTCCTCGCCGGGGCTGCGCGGAAACACCATCGCCAATTCCGGAGAATACCGGTTCGTATGCCGGCGCAGCTTGTCGAGATTATGCGTCGTCGGCTTGTAGCCCATATGCACAAGCAGAATTGCCTGGTAGATTTGCTCCACCGCCTGATGTAACAGGAAAAGCGCTGTTTTCCATTCGCCGGCGCCCAGATTGAATTCAGCGCTGCGGTAAAAAGCGATCGACTGGCGGGACCAGCGGTCAAAGTCACTTTCCGCCAGCAGGCTGACCTGTACCGGATCGGTGATGCCCGGCTTTGCGAGGGGTGCCCGCCCGGCGTCGAACAACAGGATCCCGTCCCGCCTCACGGACGCGAAAAAGATCTGTCCCTCCCTGATCCGGCGGTTGACATGTCCGATGTCATAGACCAGTGCAGTGACCTGCGCGGACCCGCGGCACCGGTCCTCTACGAGGTCCTGCAACTCGTAGTCAGACCTGCCGGCGCCCTCTTTCATCACGATCAGCAAATCGTAAGTCGTCACGTATGGCGGCACCTGTTCGGTATAGGTCCGGGTTTCGTCCCCGCTGCTGAACACCCCGAACAGAATGATCTTCTCCGGCCGGACGGCCTGGATGATGATGCGCTTGGCCAATTCCAATTCCCGCCGCCGATGTGGCTCCAGATGGGACGAAGTATTATTCATAGCAACAGATTTTGCATCTACCAATTAAATTGGCTACCTTTGCCAATATAATCCACAAACCTACAAATTTGCTACCGATACCAACAAAAAAGATACTAACATATTTAGCATTACTATTAACACCATGCATTTTTTAGGAAAAAATCTTCGCCATTTGAGAAAGCAATCCTCCAGGACCCAGTCCGAGATTGCATCCCTCATCCAAAAAGGTCAGACCACGATCGGGAATTGGGAAAACGGGATCAGCGAACCGAGCCTGAATGAGCTACTGATTATCAGCAACTATTTTGATATACCGGTGGACATGCTTCTGAAAGTGGATTTGGCGGAAACGCAAATGCCGCAACTCGCGCGCGCCGGAGGCGTGCCCCGGACTTATGGCATTACGGACCGGGAACCGTTGAAGGCGGAAGATCCGGGAAATACGATGGCCTTTGTGTTGAAGGAACTAAAAGACATGCAACTGAAGATCGAAGAGCTCAACGCGCGCATTCCGAAAGACCCGGATTAGGCTTCAGACACCGAGGTTCTCGATGACCATCGCGGACGCCCCGCCTCCGCCGTTGCAGATCCCCGCCGCCCCGTAGCGGGCTTTCCGCTGTTTGAGTATATGGATCAATGTGACGAGTATCCTGGCTCCGCTGGCGCCCAACGGATGGCCGATGGCAACTGCGCCGCCATTTACATTTACGTTCTCCGGATTCAGCTTCATCCGCCGCGTATTCTCTATCCCTACCACGGAAAAAGCCTCATTCAATTCCCAGTAGACGATATCTTTCATCTGCAGCCCCGCTTTGGCGACCGCCTTCGGGACTGCCAGCGATGGCGTCGTGGTAAACCATTCCGGAGCCTGCTCCGCATCCGCATAGGATACGATCCTGGCCAGGGGTTTCACCCCGAGTTGCTTTGCTTTTTCGGAGCTCATCAGGACCAGCGCTGCCGCACCGTCATTTAACGTCGAAGCGTTGGCGGCCGTCACCGTACCGTCCTGCTGGAAGGAAGGCTTCAGGTCGGGGATCTTGTCAAATTTCACGTTAAACGGCTCTTCGTCCCGGTTGACGACCACGGGGTCTCCTTTGCGCTGGGGTATCACCACCGGCACCACCTCGTCCGCGAATCTCCCTTCATTCCAGGCGGCCTGCGAACGGCGATAACTTGCGATCGCAAAATCGTCCTGCTCCGCGCGGCTGATGCCGCAACTCGAAGCGCACAGTTCCGCGGCATTGCCCATCGCCATTCCGTCGTAGGCATCCGTCAACCCGTCTTTGGCCAGGCCGTCGATCAGTGTGACATTGCCATATTTGTTTCCCCACCGCTGCTGGGCGGCATAGAAGGGAACATTGCTCATACTTTCCATCCCGCCGGCTACGATGATCTCCGCGTCACCCAGCAATATGCTTTGCGCTGCCTGCGCCACTGCCTTCATCCCGCTGGCGCAGACCTTGTTCACTGTGGTGCAGATGACGCCGTCCGGTAACCCGGCGCCTTTCGCCGCCTGGCGGGCCGGCGCCTGGCCCAGATTGCCCTGAAGTACACATCCCATCAACACTTCCTCTACCTGGCCGGCCGGTACACCCGCCTTTTTTAACGCGCCTTCTATCGCGATCGCACCCAACTTTGTTGCAGGCAGATCCTTTAAGGCCCCGCCGAAACTTCCGATCGGAGTCCTGACCGCCGAAACGATGACGACTTCTTTACTCATAGTAATCGTTGATGATACGAAGGCAAATATAGTAAAACCGGCTAACAGTTGTTAGCATACCGCCGCGCCAAACCTATGCCGCAGGGGCAAGTTTCTTCCCGGAGAACCTCTATTTGAAATATATTTGGCCGCAAACAACCCATCATCATTGAAATCCGCCAGCATACACGAGCTTCGCGTGGAGCTCAGAGCGCTCCCCGCCTCTCGCCTCGCCGAACTCTGCCTCCGGCTCGCCAAATTCAAGAACGACAACAAGGAACTGCTCACTTATCTCTTGTTCGAGGCGTCCGATGAAACGGGTTTTATCAGGAGCGTAAAAAAGGAGATGGACGAAGGTTTTGCAGAACTCCCGAAGCCTAACCTGTACCTCACGAAAAAGACGCTGCGGCGCATCCTTCGCACTACGGCAAAACAGATCCGTTATACCGCGTCTCCCCAGGCCGAGGCGGAACTGCTGACCTATTTTTGCCGCCGGATCCGGGAGGCGCGTCTCCCGATCGGCGAAAGCCCCGTGCTGACCAACCTGTACAATCAACAGCTGAAAAAGGTCCGCGGAGTGATTGCTAAGATGCATGAAGACCTGCAGTACGATTACCTTCGGGCACTCAAGGGTCTGGATTGATGCAGGCAGTGCCGTTGCGCTGCGAAGGCCGCCGGTGCGGCGGTGGGTGTTTTAACGGATCTGTAAATTTCCTTCTTTGCCTTCCGAAAGGCTCTTATGCGTCGCCACGCTCGCTACCACCCTGAAGAAGTTGACCATCCGGCTGCCGCCTGCGTCCCAGTAATGCGCGTGCTCCGGTACGACCCGGATGAGGGAGATATCGGGATCCTCCTCTCCTTCCTTGAACCAGGTCCGGTCCAGCGGATTCCAGAGTTCGCGGATCTTCCCGCGGTCATAGACGATATCCGCCATCCCCGTCACAATGAGAAAGCTGCTTTTGCCCGGATGCGAATAATATAATTTCACGTGCGGATCCGCCGCGATATCTTTATTCTTGTCGCTGTTCCGGTCGCTCATGAACCAAATGGTACCTTCTTCATCGACACCGCTCGTGGCCATCGGACGGCAACCTTCGTCCGTCTGTTTGGGCGAACCGGAACAGAACAGACAGATATTGATCTCCGTCGCCAGGTCCTGCAATTTGCGGATCGCGTCCCGGTGTTGCATATAGGTATTTTCACTCATAACCTACCATTTACCATAACCATAGTAAATAGCATGCCAGTAATGGCCGGCATGGTTCAATAACCCCACTGTTTCATGATCTGCAGGTCCTCCTTGCAGCATTCGGCCGGGTCCTTACCCTGATAAGATTCCTGTTCGATAATGAAGTATTCGGTGCCGCCCGTCTTTTTGCCCATGTCACAAACTTCCCTGGTATTCACGATCCCCTGTCCCAGGATCGTGCTTTCATATTTTTCGCCGCCCGAAGTGGCCTTGATCTCGTCCTTGACGTGCATGAGTTCAAACCGGCCCGGATATTGACCCACTATGCCCGCCGCCACCGCGCCGCCGTTGTACAGATTACCCATATCGAGCTGTTGAGCGACGAGGGCGGGGTCGGTGTGGTGCAGGATGATATCGTACACCTTTTGGTTGTTCAAAACCTGGCTGAACTCGAAATCGTGATTGTGGTATCCATATTTCATCCCGTGCTTTTTGCAAAGCTCGCCGTTCTTGTTGAAGACATCCATATAATACAACAGCTGATCGTAGTTCTGCCGCCATTCCTGGTCCAGCCAGGGGCTGATGACGTAGCGCTGCCCGCAGATCGCCGCATCCTCTACCGTCTGTTTCCATTTGTCGCTGAAATCCTTTTTGCCTTCATCCCAGGCGCCCGGGCCGAATGACGTATGCCCGCTGTGCATTTTGAGTCCCAGACCGTCCAGCAGCGCCCTGAAATCCTTTGGCGCATAGCCATAGAATTTGCCATCGACATAATTGGCGTGCTCGACATATACGTATCCCATCGCGGCGATCTGTTTAAGGGTGCCGGCGGGATCCTTGCCCATGGCATCGCGTACCGAATACAGCTGGATACCCACGACGGGTTTCTTTTTGAACGCGGCCCGGCTGTTCGCGGGCAAAAGACCGATGGCCGGAATGGCCAGCGCTGTGTTTTTCAGGAATGTTCTGCGTGTGAGGCCCATGATAGTTAGATTTTTTGTTCTGGTAGCCGAATGTAATTTTTTTTGCAGCGGGAGCCAAAAAAATTTGTGGAATTTCGTTTCTTTCCAGTCTCCAATATTTCCACCCAAACGAAGTGTATGGTCAGGCCCGTCTTCCTCTTAATGACGCTTTTCGTGCTCTCCGGCAGTATCGCCGGCGCCATGCCCGCCCGCCCGGCGCCCCTATTACCCGACACACCGGGGCTGCCTTGCCGGCAAAGGGCCGAACAGCTGCTCGACCAGGCGCTCGGGTTCATGGAAAGGAATTATTATCGCAGGAAGGAGGTCGATTGGACGCTTCTGGCCGCTCAGGCCCGGAAGCAGCTCGACTTTGCGGATAATTGCGACGACGCATATTCGTCGATCAGCTGGTGCTTCCGCCAGCTCGGTGAGCCGCACAGTTTTGTCATGCCGCCGGCCAGCGCCGCCCGCTATGCGGGGGACGATTCGCCCGGCGACCAGGCTGCCCTTGCCGGACTCGTCGGCGAGATCCGGGGTGAATGGATCGGCGACAGCATCGGCTACCTGACGATACCCTGGGTCGGCACGACGGACAGCCTCCTCTGCGAACGGATCGCCGACAGCCTGCAGGCGATCATCGCACGCCTGGATTCCCGGCATATTTCGCACTGGATCGTCGACCTGCGGCGCGACAAGGGCGGTAATTGCTGGCCCATGCTGGCGGGCATCGGTCCGTTGCTGGGCAACGGTGTCTGCGGCTATTTTGTGGCATCCAATGAAACGATCCCTTTCTCGTATTACGACGGCTCCGCCCTGCAGGGCAAACACGTCCTTTGCAGGGTAAGCGAGGATCATGGCTATCATACCTCGTCGACGCATAATTGCGTTGTCGTCCTGACCGGCGCGAGGACCGTCAGCGCCGGTGAGATCGTCGCCCTTGCCTTCAAAGGCAGGCAATCCACCTGCCTGATCGGCCAGCCTACTGCCGGACTGACGACGGCCAACGCCACTTATTCACTCGCCGACCGGTCGATGCTCGTGCTCACCGTTTGCCGCGAAGCGGATTTTTCCGGTCATATCTGTGACGGCAGCATCTTCCCGGATCGATTCATTGCGGCCGGTCACCCGGACGGAGGCGCCGATGCGGCCCGTGCCGCGGCTGTCAGTTGGCTGCAGGGCAAGTGAGTGTCTTTCCCTATCTTTAGTCTTCTCTTCCTATAAAACAACAGCTTATGCGCTTTCTCTTTTCGAGGTGGCTGATCATCGCAGCCATGCCCGCCGCCATCGCTTCCTGCCATTCGGATGCCGGCAATGCCGACCGCGGCATGGCCAGTTTCAGCAAAGACAGCCTGGCGGATGACATCCGGGTCCTTGCCAGCGATTCCTTCCTGGGACGGCGGCCGTTTACCGCCGGCGAGACAAGATCGGTCGACTACCTCGTCAACGCGTACAGGACGATGGGCCTCGCACCCGGTAACGGTGACAGCTATACGCAGGACGTACCGATGGTCGAGATCAGCCCCGCCGCCGCCCCGACCCTCCGGGTCGGGTCCGCCAGGGGGAGCATGGTTTTCAGGAACCTCGACGATTTTGTCCTCTGGACCGAAAGGCCCGATTCCGTCAACACCCTGACCGGCAACGACGTCGTTTTCGCAGGGTTCGGAATCGTTGCACCGGAATATAACTGGAACGACTATGCGGGGATAGACGTGAAGGGAAAGACGGTAGTGGTCCTGGTCAACGATCCGGGCTTCTACGACTCCACCCTGTTCAAGGGTCACACCATGACGTATTACGGCCGCTGGACATATAAGTATGAGGAAGCAGCCAGGCAGGGGGCCAAAGCCTGTCTGATCGTTCACAATACCGCAGCCGCCTCCTACCCTTTCCAGGTCGTCCGGAGTTCCAACGGCGGCGTAAAGCTCCACCTCGACAACCGCAACAACCCCGGCCGGCAGCTGACCTTACAGGGCTGGATTACCGGCGAAACGGCAGGCAGGATGTTCGCTGCCGCCGGAAAAGACAGCAGCCTTTTGGCAGCGGCCCGACAACGCGGCTTCAAAGCCGTTCCTCTACCCGTCAGTATCTCCGCATCCGTCAGGGTAAAAGAGGTTTATAACAAATCACACAATGTGATCGCGAAGATCACAGGCACGAAATATCCGGAGGAATTTGTGATCTACTCCGCACACTGGGACCACCTGGGCGTAGGCCAACCCGATGCAACTGGCGATTCCATTTATAACGGCGCCGCGGATAACGCCAGCGGTACTGCCGCGCTCCTTGCAATAGCCCGCGCATTCGAACAGCGCCTGCAAAAACCCGAACGGACGATCGTTTTCCTCGACGTTACCGCAGAGGAACAGGGCCTGCTGGGGTCGGCGTGGTACGCGGAGCATCCGGTATACCCGCTCGCAAAGACCGTTGCGGATCTGAATATCGATGTATTGAACACGTATGGCCCCACGAAGGACATCACCTATAGCGGTAAAGGCCAGTCGGACCTGGAAGACTCCCTGGCAACCGCCGCAAAGGCCGTGGGCCGGTATATCGCGCCGGAAGACCATCCGGAGGCCGGCCACTACTTCCGGTCGGACCACTTCAGTTTTGCGCGGGCTGGCGTGCCTTCCATCACCGCCGACGGTGGCGTGGATGATCTCACGCGCGGGACGGCCTATGGCAAAATGAAACACGACGAGTATACTAATAAACGCTATCATCAGCCGGCCGACCAGATCGATTCGACCTGGGACCTGACGGGCGGGTTGCAGGATGTCGAAATGATCTATACCGTCGGAGAGCATCTTGCCGACAGCCACGGCTGGCCCAAATGGAAACCGGGTTCGGAATTCAGGGCGATTCGCGAAACGACCGCAGGCGAGCGGAAATAAAAATTAGGCTGCTTAATCGCTAAACCTTTACATTTACCCTTTAATTTTCTTTTGGCACCTCTATAAGTACCGTACAACCATGGGAGACTTCCAGATCAGGAAACAGCCTAAACAATATGACGCGGTTATCGTAGGTTCGGGAGCGGGCGGCGGCATGGCAGCCTATGTGCTGGCCAACGCGGGATTAAAAGTATGCCTTCTTGAGGCCGGACCGATGTTCGATCCGCGAAAGGATTCCAACCAATTGAGAAATCCCTGGGAATCGCCCCGCCGGGGCAACGGCACCAGGTTCAGACCATTCGGCGATTTCGATGGCTGCTATTGGGGCTGGGAGGTCGACGGCGAGCCCTACACCCAGACCGGCAAGCCGGGAACCATCGCGTGGGAATGGTGGCGTGCCCGGATGCTGGGCGGCCGGACCAACCACTGGGGCCGCATCGCGCTTCGCTTCGGCCCGAAGGATTTCCGACGCAAGAGTATCGATGGCCTCGGCGACGACTGGCCGATCGGTTATGACGACGTGAAACCATACTATGACAAGATCGATAAGCTGCTGGGAGTCTTTGGTACCAACGAAGGGTTGCCCAACGATCCGGACGGCTTTTTCCTTCCCCCGCCAAAGCCCCGCCTTCACGAGCTGATGTTGAAGAACGCCGGCGCAAAGGTGGGCGTACCGATCATTCCTTCCCGGCTTTCTATCCTGACGAAAGCGATCAATAAAGATCGCGGCCAGTGCTTTTTCTGCGCCCAATGCGGCCGGAGTTGTAAGGTGTATGGCGACTTTTCTTCCTCTTCCTGCCTGGTGATCCCCGCGCTGAAGACAGGAAACGTTGACCTGGTAACCAACGCCATGGCGAGGGAAGTGCTGACCGGTAAAGAGGGGCTCGCCACGGGCGTTTCATATATCAGCAAGGAAGATAACCAGGAATACCAGGTATACGGAAGGACTGTTGTCCTGGCTGCCAGCGCCTGCGAAAGCGCAAGGCTGTTACTGAATTCCAAATCGGCCCGCTATCCTAACGGGCTTGCCAATGGCAGCGGCGCTGTGGGAAAATACCTGCATGATTCCACCGGCGCGGATATGGGCGGCATCATCCCCGCTCTTTTTGACCGGAAAAGGTACAACGAGGACGGGGTCGGCGGCATGCATGTCTACGCTCCGTGGTGGCTGGACAATAAGAAGCTGGATTTCCCCCGGGGATATCATATCGAGTTCGGCGGCGGATTCGGTCAGCCCCTTTATGGGTTCAGCTGGGGCATCGAAAATCTGAACGGCGATTTTAAGGTAAAGGGCAAACAAAAAGAGGCCGGCGGCTATGGCGCCTCGCTGAAGGAGGACTACAGGTATTTTTTTGGCGCCCACGTGGGAATGGCCGGCCGCGGCGAGGCGATCGCCCGCGTTGACAATTATTGCGAGATCGATCCCAATGTAGTGGACAAGTATGGTATTCCCGTGCTGCGGTTCAACACGAGCCACTCCGAGTACGAAGTGAAGCAGGCGAAGCATATGAAGCAGACCTTCAAGGAGATCCTGACCGCGATGGGTGCGGAAAAGATCTGGGGGGACAAGGACAGCGAGAAGACTAATTGGGGCCTGCACGCCCCAGGCAACATCATACACGAAGCCGGGACGGTCCGGATGGGCAACGACCCGAGATCCTCCCCGCTCAATAAATGGAGCCAGGCCCATGAGGTAAAGAATCTCTTTTGCGTCGACGGCGGACCGTTCGTCTCGCAGGCGGACAAGAATATCACCTGGACCATACTGGCACTCTCGATGCGGACGAGCGAATACATGGTCGATGAAATGAAAAAACGCAACATTTAAGCACTTTTTCAATGGACAGAAGGAAAAGCATAAAGACAATCCTGATCGGCACGGTATCAGCCGGAGCGATCGCAGCGGAGGCCTGTCGCAATGATGAGAAACAAACAGCCGCCTCACCCGCCGGAGACAGCACCGGGACGGGCGCATCGGGAGGCACCTCGGCGCTCAACCCAAGCGGGTACAACCGGATGAAGGAAGAGACCGAACACATGAAGGAGATTGCCGGTAAGACATTCTTCACACCGGACGAAATGGCTACGATCACGGTGCTGGGCGACATCATCATTCCCCGGGATGAAGTGAGCGGCAGCGCTTCCGATGCCAAAGTGCCGGATTTCATCGAATTCATCGTCAAGGACCTGCCGGAACACCAGATACCCTTGCGGGGCGGCCTCCGGTGGCTGGATATGCAATGCCTGAACCGGTTCGGCAAGCCCTTCAGGGATTGCAGCCATCCGCAACAGATTGAACTGGTCGACCAGATTGCCTTTCCGGCAAAGGCCAAAAAGGAACATCCTGAATTGGCGCAGGGCGTTGCCTTCTTTTCCCTGATGCGCAATCTCACTGCCACCGGATTCTATACTTCGCCCATCGGAGTGAAGGACGTCGGATATATGGGCAACGTGCCCACAGTCTGGAAGGGTGTGCCCGACGACGTGTTGAAACAGTACGGTCTTGCCTATACGGAAAAGGAATTGCGGGAGTGCATTTGAGCGGTGGAAGCGCCTGAAAAAAAGACCGCGGCCTCGGCCGCGGTCTTTTTAATTTTTTGCTATGTTTACGACATGGCTTCCTCAGTTTGATATCGGCTTGTAATAATAGCCCTCTTCACTCAATACAAAACTATTGGGAACAAAGCTCAGCAGCGACTTCCTGACCATGTCAGTCGCTTCCTGCTGGTAGTGCTGCCCAACTTCCGGCGTCTTCATGGCGAATTGCCAGCTCTGGATCTTCAGCAGCGCGATCCGGCTTTCCTGCAGCAGATAGGTTTCAAAACGGTGAAACTCTTCGGCCAGATAATTCTGATTATTCCTCGTGTACGGGGTCATAGGGATGAATATTAGTTTTAAAAGATATTGGATGTCGGACCGGGTCCGGTATAGTAAAAAACGCCCCGCAGGTAGTAAAATTGTGCGGAAATATCCCTATTTCCTGCATCCGGAAATTATTTCCCATCGGGGGAAGCATTCACGCCAAGATCTCAAAATATAATATTGTTTTTCAATGATTTATAAATTGGCATTTTGTTAGTATCTCATCCTTCAAAGGATGTCATACCTCTGTAAAGATATTACCTTACCCAATTTGACGGCCATCAATAGTTAAGGTCTTTTGTTAGTTTTTCAGGCTTACATTTCAGGTTCTTCTACAAAAAAATGAAAACTCCCGCAGTGCGGGAGTTTTCGTCTATATACCACAGAAAGTTGTTTACCTGATCAACAGCGACGTTCCCTTTTGAAAGATGCGTTTGCCCGTGTCCCCGTCGACATAGGACAGCATCCACACATAGACGCCCGCGGGCGCCTGTTGTCCGCCAATGGTCCCGTCCCATCTTTTTAACCAGTCCGTCGTCTCGAAGACCAATTGTCCCCACCGGTTATATATCCTGAACTCCAGGTTTACGGCCTTAAGCGCGTTCAGGGGATAAAGATAATCGTTAACACCATCCCCATTCGGCGTAAAGGCACCCGGAACGGCGATAAAACAAGTTTTAAGCACATCGATCACCTGCGTCGCTGTGTCCTTACATCCCAGCGAATCGCCGGCTACCAGCGTGACCGGGTATTTCGTTTCCTCACCTGCCTGAGGGAAGAGATGGTCCGGCGGTGCTTGCTGATCGCTGGTCGTACCATCCCCGAAACTCCAGCTCCAGGTCGTGATCCAGGCGCCCGTACTGTAATTAACGAATTTCGCATAGTCCCTGGGACAAAGGATCTCCGGCCCTTCGAATTTTGCCTGGAAACCGTTCACCAGCGGAAAGGTCGCTTGTGTCGAATCGCTGCAAACGCCGTTCGATACCACCAGGGATACCGTCTTATTGCCATACGGTGCATAGATGCGGGGCGGTGGGTTACGGGCGTGGCTGGTGTCCTGCCCGTCGAACTCCCAAAGCCAGCTGTTGACACCGTTTGCCAACGGGTAAGTATATATGATAGTATCCTGTTTGCAGCCGGGCCGGACCACGCCCGAAAAAGCTGCGGCCGATACCGTATCCTTCGTGGAAAAGGCGACGGATCCCGGCGGCGTATTGATGCCGCAATAGTTGAGTAATGTATTGCCGTCGCTGCCTTGCCGTAGGTTAAGCTGATAGCTGCCGGCCGATTGGATCGGGCCGGACAGCCGGATCAGGACCGTGTCGGTGAATCCGCCCGCATCGCATACGCCGGTTGCTCCGGCTATAGACACCGCGCCCGGCCCCGTGACCGCGAAATCGCTGCCGTCCGCCGCGATGCTCGAACAAAGGATCGGGCTGGGGCCATGGAACGCCAATGTCAGCACGGTCGGCGAACAGCCCGGCGGCATCAGCGTGCCCAATGGGGTCGGCTGCACCGGACGGACCGCGAAGTTGAGCGCCGCCCCCGTCGGGATCGGCGTTCCGCAGACGTCAAGCAGGGTGTTGCCGTCCGATCCGTCGATTGCCGTCAGCTTGTAACTGCCCGCGGGAAGACCCGCGGACAAGGTCAGCGTAACAGAGTCCATATCAAAACCGCTATTACAGGTATTGCCTGCCGCGCCGGTGATCTGCACGCCGGGCGGCATCGGTGAAATACTGAATTCGCTGCCGGTCGCCGTCAGGCTGCTGCAGGCCATTTTCTTATTGAGGCGGATGCCGACCACCGAGTTGCAGATCGCACTAGCCCCCGTCATGGCGGGTTCGGTCGTATCGGTGATGCTCGCGGTCCCCCCTCCGAAGGAAAGTTGATAACCGCTTTGACCGCTCCCGCTGAAATGGCTGATCAGAAGCAGGTAACTATGGCCCTGAATCAGATTCGGCATCTTGCTGAATGGCGGCGGAGTAGTTGCCGGGATCTGGGTCGAACCGCATTCCGAATAGTTGGCAGCCAGGGCGGAAGTGCCGGTGTTGCCGCTCACTCCGGACCAGTTATCGACGACGACCAGGCCGACGTTTTGAAATACCGCCCCGAGTTGCTGGCCGGTGACGTCAAAGACCTCCCAGTCATAGTCGTCGCCGGGATTGCTGGGGCTGATCAACAGCCCGAGTGTCCCCGATTTAAAGCAGGTGAACTTATACCAGTAAGGGTTGATGGCCCCATACCCTGTCCCGCAGACCGGCACCGGCACATCCCCGCCGTAACAGATCGGCACGCTGTCCTGGACGAATACATTGCTGCCGCACACGGGGAACGCCGTTTGGGGCGTCTGCCCCAGAACAGTGCAGTTGCTTTGTGCCCGGATGCTCCGGATCGAGGCCGGCCCGAGGAATACCCATAATATGATCAGCAACTTTCTTATAGCCATCGGCTCCTTAGCATTTATCAAGACGGGACAAAGGACTTCGGCGTTGCGTCAGCCTCTATTTTATCAACGCCCGGCAGTATCCGGATCCGCCCTTTTCCTTTTCGGGACCACCATTCCGGATTTGGGAAAAATTCTCCGCCGGAAAATACAGAACCATATGGCAGCCATACCGTTGCAACCTGGCACACTATTCGACCCTCTTGTGGCAGTTTACCCTAAACCCCTTGGTCTTGACACTTAGCAACCAGTAACAAACCCCCTAAACGCTGAACACATTTGTCGTTCACCTTCATCAAGGCCTTCCAAGCCCCTCTTTCGCAGAGGGGCTTCGATTTTTCAGGCCGTCGTCCTCATCCGACAAATCTAAAGCCATTTTTTTGTCCATATCTCCGAGGCTGTCTTCTTTTCCCCTAAATTTGCCGTCCCTCACGCCATCTGCGCTAATGGCGACCGGGGTGATTTTTAAGATTGACAACTTATGGACAAATTGATTTATCTGGTTCCCGTTATGGGATTAATTGGCCTCCTCTACACATTTGTAAAGTCTTCCTGGGTTTCCCGGCAGGATTCCGGTAATGAACGGATGCAGGAGATCAGCAAGTATATCGCGGAAGGCGCCATGGCCTTTTTGAAGGCGGAATGGAAGATACTCAGCTATTTTGTTGTCCTGATGGGCATTTTGCTGGCTATCATGGGTGCCAGCAACCCGGAATCGCACTGGTCGATCGCGATATCATTCGTCGCCGGCGCGGTGCTTAGCGCAACAGCCGGCTATATCGGCATGCGAAGCGCAACCAGGGCGAACGTCAGGACGGCCCAGGCGGCCCGGACCAGCCTGAAAAAGGCCCTGACCGTTTCTTTCACCGGAGGGTCCGTGATGGGGCTCGGGGTCACCGGACTGGCCATTTTGGGCCTCGCCGGACTTTTTATCATTCTGAAAGCCATTTTCGCCCCCGGCGCGGCGGTTGATTCCGACGGGATGCGGAAGGCCATCGAAGTGCTTACAGGTTTCTCGCTGGGTGCGGAGTCGATTGCCCTTTTCGCCCGGGTTGGCGGCGGAATTTATACCAAGGCTGCGGATGTCGGAGCAGACCTGGTCGGCAAGGTGGAGGCCGGCATCCCTGAGGATGACCCACGCAACCCGGCTACCATTGCCGATAACGTAGGGGATAACGTCGGAGATGTCGCCGGCATGGGCGCCGACCTCTTCGGAAGTTATGTGGCAACGGTCCTCGCAACGATGGTCCTCGGGCGTGAGACAAAATGCGACGATGCTTTCGGGGGATTGTCCCCCGTTTTGCTGCCGATGTTCATCGCGGGTGTGGGTATCCTCTTTTCCATCGTCGGGACCTTTTTCGTCAAGATCCGCGAATCCACCACCCTCAACACGAGCGCAGTTCAGAAAGCGCTCAATATGGGGAACTGGGGTTCCATCGTCCTGACCGCGATTGCCTGTGTCGGACTGGTCGCGTGGTTCCTTCCCGATACGATGGTCCTTCGGGGTAATGAATTTTCGAAATGGGGCGTCCTTGGCGCGATCGGAGTTGGTTTGCTCGTGGGAACGCTGATGAGCATCATAACGGAACACTATACCGCCATGGGCCGCGGCCCTGTATTGAGCATTATTCGGCAGTCGGGGACCGGTCACGCGACGAACGTAATCGGCGGTCTTGCGATCGGGATGCAGTCCACCTTCCTTCCGACCCTTGTACTGGCCGGCGGCATCTGGGGTTCCTTTGCATGCGCCGGTCTCTACGGTGTAGCCATTGCTGCAGCAGGGATGATGGCCACGACTGCGATGCAACTGGCGATCGACGCGTTTGGCCCGATCGCAGATAATGCCGGCGGCATCGCCGAAATGAGCGAATTGCCGAAGGAGGTCCGTGAACGGACCGACATTCTGGACGCGGTAGGCAATACAACGGCCGCCACCGGCAAGGGCTTTGCCATTGCATCCGCCGCACTGACGTCCCTGGCGCTATTTGCCGCCTTTGTCGGCGTAGCCGGCATCCAGGGCATCGACATCTATAAGGCGAAAGTCCTGGCGAGCCTTTTTGTCGGAGGCATGGTTCCCTTCGTGTTTTCCTCCCTGGCGATCCAGGCGGTTGGCCAGGCGGCCATGTCGATGGTGGAAGAGGTCCGGCGCCAGTTTAGAACGATACCCGGTATCATGGAAGGAACCGGCAAACCCGAATACGATAAATGTGTCGCCATTTCCACTCAGGCTTCTATCAAAAAAATGATCCTGCCGGGCGCCATGGCCATTCTATTCCCGCTGGTGATCGGTTTCGTGATCGGACCGGAGGCATTGGGCGGCTTTCTGGCCGGGGCCACTGTCTGCGGTGTCCTGATGGGCATTTTCCAGAACAATGCTGGCGGCGCATGGGACAACGCCAAGAAGTCCTTCGAGAAGGGAGTCGAGATCAACGGCGAGATCCATTACAAGAAATCGGAGCCGCACAAGGCTTCGGTCACCGGTGACACCGTCGGCGATCCTTTCAAGGACACCTCCGGCCCTTCCATGAACATCCTCATCAAACTGATGTCGATCGTTTCCCTGGTTATCGCTCCGACGCTCGCCACACTGTACAGCTCCGGCGACGGCTCGGCCGCTCGGCCGAACCACGACACCCGGTCCGCGCGGACCGCGGCTGCACAAACGCTGCAGCAGGCCACCGCGGCTGCGAACACCGTGACGCTGCACTAAGGGCGATCCATTAACAAAAAAATTCCAATTTTTTGTTAGGTTATTCGGGTGAAGTCATATCTTTATCCCACAAACTACGACACTAATCAGATCCAAATACCAAAGTCCCGGTGTTTCCACATCGGGGCTTTTTTTTTGCCCTGCTTTAACATTCATTTACGAATTTTGTCGTAAATTGTCGTACAAACACTTTGTATGTCTACACGCACGATCAGACCCACGGAAAGCGAACTGGAGATCCTCCAGGTACTGTGGATAAAAAGCCAGGCCAGCGTAAGGGAAGTACACGAAGAGCTCCTCAAATCGAAGGACGCCGGCTACACCACGACGCTCAAGCTCATGCAGATCATGCACGAGAAAGGCCTCGTGAGACGCGATGATTCTGCGAAGATCCATATCTATCAGGCATCGGTCAGCAAGGAGAGAACGCAGAAGCACCTGCTTGGGAAAATGATCAATACCCTGTTCGGCGGGTCGCCGACCGAGCTGGTCATTCAGGCGCTGGGGCACCATAAGGCTTCGCCCGCCGAGCTGGAAGAGATTCAGCGACTCCTGAACAACCTGAAACAACAATAGGCATGGCCCTTTTGACCCATTCCCCCATACTGACCGCACTGGGCCGGGCGCTTTTCGGCAGCCTGTGGCAAATGGCTGCGCTGTGGCTGGCGTACACCTTGTTGCTGGCGGTTTTCCGCCGGACGGCGGCGGCGATCCGTCACGGGCTTGCGCTGTTCCTGCTTGCGGGAGGTTCGGCTTGGACAGCGGTGACGTTCTTTCTCGCCTGGCTTTCCCCGGGTAGCGGACCGGCGTTCTGGTTGCCTTTTTTGCCATCGGCATCGGCTCCCGCCGGTGGGTTCTGGCAGGCAGGCCGGAATCTGTTCGACGAGGTTCTCCCGTACGCGTCCACCCTGTACCTGACCATCCTGGGACTCCTGATGATTCGGTATGGCAACGATTATCGCCGTTCCCGGAACCTCACCAGGCTGGGGCTGTCTTCGATGCCGCCGCAGTTCAGGACCTTTGTCGCGGCAACCGCCTTACAGCTCGGGATCCGGAAGCCTGTTAAAGCCTGGCTGTCCTCGCTCATCGACGTCCCGCTCACCATGGGCTTCCTGAAGCCTGTCATCCTGCTGCCGGTGACCATGATCACCCAGCTTAATCCGGCCCAGGTGGAAGCTATCCTGGTCCATGAGCTTGCACATATCCAACGAAAAGATTATTTGCTCCACATCATCGTTATGACGCTTGGGGGGCTTTTCTTTTTTAACCCGTTCGCCCGGCTGCTCGTCTCCCAGTTGAAAAAGGAAAGAGAGAATTGCTGTGACGATATGGTCCTGCAATTCAAGTACGACGCGCATGCCTATGTCTCGGCGTTATTGACGCTCGCAACCCGCCGCCAGCGGACCGGCCATTTGGCCTTGGCGGCGACGGGGACCGGCGACCGGCTCTTGCTGCAGCGCGCGAAAAGGGTCCTGCTGCGGGAAAAGGGCGAACGTTCCCGGCCCGGGATCCGGCCCATGCTGACACTCCTGTTCACCCTCGTTCTCACCGGGCTGGCCCTATATCATCCCCTCCTGAAAACCCGCACACCCGCAAGGTTGCCGGTCGCCAGAACGAATACCACCTATTTTATTACGCCCCGCCTGGCGCGGACCAGCACCGTTTCCGGGATGAGACCGGACTCGGAACGGAGTCAGTTGCCTGCCGCAGCGCTCGCGTTGGCGGCGAGCTCGCGGGAATTGTCGCAGCTTGCCCTTCCACTGGCGGACGGCCCCCGCAAAATGAGCGGGCTTGGGTCGGCTGATCGCCCGGCTCCGGAAATCCTTTCCGATAGACCGGCGGTCGTCCGGGTTTCGCCCTCCCGGTCGCATCGCGCCCCCGGTCCACAGCACCTGGATCTGGCCCCGGACGGCGGTGACGTCCTGTTTATCAATACGGCTGACGATGCCGTGGGCTTGGCCAATGCCGCCACGGAAATTTCCACAGCCATCGGAGATCCTGGCGGTTCCACGCCATCGCCCGACAATCGCGATTTTTCCCTGAATATGCCGCTGGCGCTCGCCGGGCCTGCGGGTAGCGACCAGCTGGGATCGCCGTTCGTACCGAACGCCATTTGGTCGTTCCAATACAACGGGAGTGACAGCACGAACCGGGAGGAACAATTGCTCTACCAACAGCAGACGGCCCAATACGATGTGCTCGCAGCCATCGCCCAGCTGCAGCAGCAAACTGCTTCGCAGATCCTTGCCCTCGACCGCCTTCGGACTAAGGCCGCTATGTCCGTCCGCTTACGCCAACAGATCGACAGCCGGAAATTGCAACTGCAACAGGACTACAACAGGAAGATCGATTCCTGGCAGAAGCGGCTTCAAAAGACCGTCCACATCAAGGTCATTGTATATATCTGATCGCCTGCGGGCCTGTGCAAAATAACAGGTCGAGGATCGAAAGGCCCGGTATGAACCCGGTCCTCTCCTCAAATACCTGCCGGTAACGCGGACTACTCCTGGTAACGCCTTCGTCGACCTCCCTGTCGCCCCTTTCTTTCATTCTTTTGCCCGTTCCTTCTTCCATTCCTGCTACCATTCCTGCGTCCGTTTTCACCCGCCGTACGTCCAGCAAATCCGGCCCGTAATCCAACTTCCACTCTGCGGTCAGCCCGGCCGGCCGTTGTATCCCGAGCGCCCGCATCGACCAGTCAAAACAGGCCAGGTTCCAGTCCAGCAGGAAGGTCCAATTCCTGCGGTAAAATCCCTCCAATTCCACCCGGTAATGATCGAACCACGGCGACCGGCTGTAGCACGACACGATCGTCTTCCAGTGCTGTGCCTGCCAACGGTGCCTGCCCGAAATACGAATATCGCGGACCAGGACCCGCTGGTCCCTTCCGCCATCCAACGGAACGCTCAATCCCACCGTTCCATTAGCCCCCGCGATCAGACAACGGTTGCGATGAGCAGCTTTTTGCCAGGTTTCATATTGTTCAAATCTAACATATGACGACTTATATACATTTTTATATGAAATATAACTCGCAAAATATTCAATATCAATCAATATATCCATTATATATGTTTACATTTCCATGTCAATCACGTTGTGCGAAAAAAGCTGGTTGACGATCAATTAATTGCCTTATATGTTCTCTACTTTAATTGCCACTCACTTACCATAAGTTATCTCGTAAACAATCGATTATGTTTAAAATCAAATATCCAACCGAATTAGCAACGTATTTGACGAATCTCCGGACGTCGCTGCGTCGAAAACCCAAGGTTCTTAGCAGAAAAATTAGCCCAAAAAAGGCCATGCGATCAGGCTGCGTTTGCGGCACCCATCGATGACCTGGCGGAAGGACGCGCGGCCCCTCCCACCCCATCGGAAAAATAAGTTTTATGAAAAAAAGACGGCAATCAGTCCAATGACCATGCTGACCAGCATCAGCCCGCCAATCACCCACATCAGCGAGTTCTTGATCCATTTGTTCACTCGCAGGTGCTCAATGAAGACGCCCAGCGCGCCCAATACGAGGAAAGCACAAACCGAAATCCAAAGCGTGTCCAACAGTCAGGAGTATTATAAAGGTCTAAGAGTCTGTGATTTTCCGCCTGAAGGTAGAAAATTTTTGATAAAACCGGTTCATTCCGCCAGCTTCATCTCCTTACCCTGGTTGCGCAGTTCCTGCAGTTTTTTCTTGCCATAGCTGAGCCTGGTAATGACTACGAACAAGACCGGAACGATGAAGATGGCCAGGCTGGTCGCGGCAAACATCCCCCCAAGTACCGTCCACCCGATCGTATTTCTGGCGACCTTTGCGGCCCCGGTGGCTAACGCCAGCGGTAACACGCCGAGCAGGAAGGCGACCGAAGTCATCAGGATGGGCCTGAGCCGCAATTTTACCGCATCCAGGGTGGCCTGGACGACCTCCATTCCCCGGTCCACACGCTCTTTGGCGAATTCCACGATCAGGATCGCGTTTTTCGCGGAAAGACCGATCAGCGTGATCAGCCCGATCTGCGCATAGACGTTGTTCGTGAGCAATGGCCTGAAGGTCAGCGCCAGGATCGCCCCCAATACACCAACCGGCACGGCCAGCAGTACGGAAAATGGCACCGAGAAGCTTTCGTATAGCGCCGCCAGGAACAGGAATACAAATACGACCGACAAGGCAAAAATATAGATCGCGCTGCTCCCCGACTTGATCTCCTGGAGGCTCAGACCCGACCAATCGTACCCGTACCCTTCCGGTAATACTTTTGCGGCCACCCGTTCCAGCGCCGCGATCGCCTGCCCGCTGCTATAGCCCGTTTTTGCCCCTCCGTCCACTTCGGCGCTTCGGTAGATGTTGAAATGCGAGATCAACGGCGCCGTTTCGGTCATCTTATACGACACCACCGCGCTGAGGGGGATCATCTGGCCGATGGAATTCTTGACATAATAGCTGCCGATGCTGTGGATATCCGAACGATACCCGGTATCCGCCTGGGCGACGACATAGAAATTCCGCCCGTAGACCGTCAGCTGGTTGATATAGGTACTGCCCATATACATCTGCATGGTGTTGTAGACATCGGCCAGGTTCAGCCCGAGCTTCTTGGCCTTATCGCGATCCACGTCGACCTCGTAACCCGGCGTATGCGCCCCGAAGAACGTAAACGCATTGCCAATCTCAGGCTGTTTGTTGGCCTCCGCGACAAATTGGTTGACTACCCGCTCGAAGATTTTGATATCGTCGTTGGACTGTCGCTGTTCGATCTGGATGCTGAACCCGCCCGCATTTCCCAGGCCCGGGATGGCCGGCGGCGGAATGACGACGATGCGCGCCCCCTTGATGGACGCAAACCGTTTTTGCAGTTCCGCGATGATGCCGTTCAGTTGCTCCGCTTCCCCGTGCCGTTGGTTCCAGGGTTTGAACTGGATAAAGACGCTCCCGGCATTCGATTTGATCCCAAACGTCAAAATGTTCAACCCGCCCAGCGCCGCCGTGTGCATGACCCCCGGAACCCGCTGCGCGATATGTTGGATACTGTCCAGGACCGTGATCGCCCGGGTCGTCGATCCCGCTTCGGGGATCTCGAACGAGATGTACACCCGGCCCTCATCCTCCTGCGGGATAAAACCGGTTGGCTTATGCTGAAAAAGGAGGATATCCCCGACGATGATGCAGGCGAGGAGCACCACCACCAGCGGTGCGCCCTTGATCCATTTCCTCACTCCATTGGTATAGTGGTGCGTCACCCGTTCGAACCAGTTGTTGAAACGGAAGAAGAACCAGTTCAGGCCCCGCGATTGCCTGCTCAGGTGATGTTCCCGCAGCAGCAGCATGCAAAGCGCCGGCGTCAGGGACAAGGCCACGAAGGCGGATATCAGTACCGAGATCGCTATGGTAATGGCGAATTGCTGGTACAACCGGCCGACGATGCCGGGAATAAAACCTACCGGCACGAACACCGACGCCAGGATCAGCGCGATGGCGATGACCGGACCAGTGATATCCGCTATCGCCCGCGCAGTGGCTTCGCGCGCCGAAAGATGCTCCGTATCCATATAATGTTGCACGGCCTCCACGACCACGATCGCGTCATCCACCACGATCCCGATCGCCAGCACGAACCCGAACATCGTAAGGGTATTGATCGTAAAGCCGAGCGGAACAAAGAAGATAAAGGTGCCGACGATCGCCACCGGGATTGCCAGCACGGGGATCAGCGTCGATCTCCAGTTTTGCAGGAAAAGGAAGACGACCAGCGTCACCAGGCCCAGCGCGATCAGTAGGGTACGAACCACATCGTCGATCGAGACTTTTACGACCGACACCGACTCAAAAGGGATCTTGTAGTCGACATCGGCCGGGAAATATTTCTTGGCATCCGCCATCGCCTTATAGATTCCGTCCGCCGTCGCCAAGGCGTTGCTGCCGGGGGACTGATAGACGAGCAGGTAGGAAGCGCGTTTGCCGTCGACAAAAGAATTCGCGGCATAGCTCACTTTTCCGAGCTGGACGCGCGCCACATCCTTGAGATATACCACCGAATTCTGCTGCGGGTTGCTCCGGATAACGATATTTCCGAATTGCTCCTCGGTCGTCAGCCGGCTGTTGGTAAATACCGTAAACTCGAAGGCGGTCGTATTCGGCTGGGGTGGTGCCGACGTGGCACCCGCGGCGATCTGAAGGTTCTGCTCGTTGATCGCGTTCTGGACGTCATTGACGGTGAGCCCGAGCTGCGCCAGCTTATCCGTCTTCAGCCAAACCCGCATCGCAAAATTATCGGCGCGGCTGATGACATCGCCCACACCTTTTACCCGAAGCAGGATGTCCCTCAGATAGATATTCGCATAGTTGTCGATAAAGGGGATGCTGTGGCTGCCCTTGGGGGAATAGATGGCGACCAGCAGGAGGATCGACGGGTTGCGCTTCAATGTCGTAACACCCAGTTTCTGGACCTGCTGCGGCAACGTCGGCGTGGCGATGCCGACCCGGTTTTGGATATCCAGCGCTACGATATCCGGGTCCGCGCCGATATTCAAGGTGGCGGTGATCTGCGAAGTCCCGTTGTTGGAACTATTGCTCTGCATGTAGGCGATCCCGGGCACGCCGTTGACCTGGGTCTCGATCGCAGTCGTGGTCGTCTGCTCGACGGTCTGCGCATCGGCGCCGACAAAATTGGCCGTGATCTGCACCGTCGGCGGCGTAATATTGGGATATTGACTGACCGGCATGTTGAATATCGCCAGGGTTCCGACCAGCAGGATCACGATCGAGATGACAATGGCCGTTACAGGCCTTTTCAAAAATATATTCGAAGACTTCATTGTTATCGGTTATTGATTCCTACTTGAACCCGTGTACTGTCCCGAAGTTTTTGCACGCCTTCCGTGACAACCTGTTCCCCCCGCTTCAGCCCGCTCCGGACAACGATATCGGCTCCGATCCGGGTTCCGAGCGACACCTTGCGCTGTAAGGCCCTGTTGTTCTCCACGACGAATACAAAATGCTCGCCAAGCGTCTCTACAACGGCCTGGTAAGGGATCAGCAAGGTCGTGTCGCCGGAACTGTGCCGAACCCGGATGTTGGTGGTCATCCCCGCTTTCAGCTCATTTTTGGGATTGGCAAAGGTGATCCGGGCCTTTAGCGTCCCGGTCGTAGGATCGACCGAACGGTCCAGCAGGTACAATTGGCCCGGGTGCGGATAGATCGACCCGTCCGGCAATACTGCCGAAAATATTGAATCCTTTGGCTTCGATCCACCTTCCAGGTAGCGGGTGAACTCGGGTATCTGCGCCTGGTCGATGGAAATATCCACCGCCATCGGGTCGTCCGTTGAAACGGAATTCAACAAAGTTTGCGGATATACTGAGGTGCCGACCTTGACCATCGAGATCCCGATGGTGCCGTTGAACGGCGCGAAGATCTCGGAATACTTCAGGTTCGTTTCCACGCTTGCCACATTGGCCTGTGCCGCCTGCAGTTGCTGTTTGCTGGCCTCCAGGTCGGCCAGCTGATGATCCAGCGTCTGCTTGGCGATGGCGTCCTGCTTGGCCAGCTCCTGATAACGGTCCGCATCCTGCTGCGCCTTCGCCAGGTTGGCTTTGGCGACGCTTACATTCGCCTTGGCCTGCTCTACAGCCGCCTTATATTGCTGCTGATCGATCTCATATAGTTTCTGCCCTTTGCGTACCTGCTGGCCATCCTTGAAATAGACCCCGATGATATTCCCCGATACCTGGGGTTTGATGTCCACCTGGTTCAAAGGGGTCACCGTACCGGGATACGTATCGAAATAAGTGGCATTCCCGGCCCTGACGGAATATACGGCTACTGAAGCCGGCGGCGGCGCCGCCGGGCCCGTATTCTTGCTCCCGCAGGATACCAGCCCCAATGCGATAATGACCGGTAAAAGAACTGTCCCCTGTAAGGTATTTCTCATAAAAAGGAGTGATTGTATCTGTAATCTGGTTATTGAAATTTGATTGCTCCCAGCGCCTTTTCCACGTCCAGCTTGCTGCTCAGTACCTGGTACAATGCATTGCTGTAATTGACCTGTGCCGTCCGCAGATCGGTCTCCGACGTGATCAGGTCAAGATACGCCTTGATCCCGTTTCGGTACTGGAGCTCGATGGTGTTGAATACATCCTGCGCCAGGCCGAGATTGTCGCGCTGGACATAGTAGTTGTTCAGGTTGCTCTTGTATGTGGCCAGCGCCTGCGTGTATTGAGCATTGATCTGGTTTTGCAAATTAATTACATCCCAATCGATCCTGGTCAATTGCAGTTCCGCGATCCGGATATTCTGGGTTCGCTTCGTGCCCTGGAAAATCGGAACGTTAATGGTCAGCCCGGCGGAGGACGTTGGCAAATTGTTCGCATACAACCGGCTGAACCTGGGATTGAGATAATTGAGGCCATAGGCCGCGTCGGCGCTGACCGATGGCAGATATGCCCATTTTTCGTATTT
>DATNBP010000241.1:0-9905 GCA_035572015.1 Puia sp.
GATCTCCAGCGAGAACGGCACGAAATTCCGCGCAAAGGAGAATACCGTCAGTGTCACGAACACGTCGTGGAGCAGCGAGATGATCGTACCCAGCGAATACCGCCAGTCCCGGAACCGGACGAAGATGTACAGGAAGATGATGATCAGGGCGAAAATGGTCGCCTTGATGGCGCCGGCCTCCAACTGCTCGGAGATCACCGGTTCCACCTTCTTGGTCCCCGCCTTGAATTTCGTCGTTATGAATTCGTCAAAGGTCGTCCCCTGCGGGAGGAATGGTTGAAGACCCCTGTACAGGGCGTTCAGCACGGTGCTGTCGGTGTTCCCTGCGGCCTTGATCAGGTAGTCGGTCGTGATTTCCAACTGTTCGGTGCCGCCATAAGTCTTGATCTCGAGGCTGGATCCCGGGATGGTCTTTTCCAGCGCGTGGCGGACGGGTTCGGTCGTCACGGGACGGTGGAAATTGATCACATAGCTGCGGCCACCCTGGAATTCGACGCCTTTTTTAAATCCGTGGAAAAGTGAAGCGACACCCATGATCAAAACGACGACGGAAATGCCGTACGCAATCCGCCGGTATTCGATGAATTTATACGCGGCGTGTTTGAAAATGCGACGGGAAAGCCCGGTGAAATATTTCAGGTGCCGGTTCTTGTTGGTATAAAAGTCCGTGATGAGCCGCGAGACGAGGATCCCGCAGAACAGGGACAAGAGGATACCCAGGATCTGCGTCGTCGCAAAACCGCGAACGGGGCCCAAACCGAAGTAAAACAGGATCAGGGCGGTCAGCAGCGTGGTCACGTGCGCGTCCAGGACCGGTGGCAGCGACCTCCGGTAGCCGTCTTTGATGGAGAGCTGGTAGGTTTTCCCCCTGGTCAGTTCTTCCTTGATCCTTTCGAATATGATGACGTTGGTGTCCACGGCCATGCCGATGGTCAGGACCAGGCCGGCGATACCCGGCGCTGTCAGCGTGGCGTGGAGGGCGCTCAGCACGCCGATGGTGAAGAGCAGGTTGAGGATCAGGGCGCAGTTGGCTACCCAGCCACCGGTGTTGTAGTAGACCAGCATCAGGGAGAAGATCACGAAGAAGGAGATCGCAAAGGCGAGCATGCCGCCGTTGACCGCCGCGCGACCGAGGGTCGGACCGACAACCTGTTCCGATACGATCCGCGCGGGGGCGTCGAGTTTACCCGACTTGAGGATATTCGCGAGGTCCTGCGCTTCCTGAACGGTCTGCTGGTCGTTGTTGCCGCCCATCCTGATCTGCGAGTTGCCACCGGTGATCGGCTCGTCCACATAGGGAGCCGAGTAAACGATGTCGTCCAGGACGATGGCGATCGGCTTGTGCACATTCTTGGTCGTCATGTCCGCCCAGATCTTCGATCCCGTCTTGTTCATGGTCATTTCGACGACGACGGCGCCGGTAGTGGGCTCATAGTCCTGGGAGGCATTTTCAATCGCCTCGCCTTCCAGCCGCGCCTTTTCCTGGCCCGGTATGGTTTTGATGGCATAGAGTTCCAAGATCGGGGACGGCTTGCCGTCCTTATCGAGCGCCTGTTTTCCCCAAAGGAATTTGAGTTCCTGCGGGAAGCTGTTGCGGACCCGAGGGATACTCAGGTAATAGTCGACTTTGGGGGTGTCCTTGATATTGGCGACCGCAACTTCGGAATAAGAATGGGTCTGACCGCTTTGGTCGGCCTGGGGCCCCATCAGTTGGAGCACGCTCGACAAGGCGTTCTGGTTGACAAGGGTGTTCGCGCTGTCCCTCTTGGCTTTGGCGACCGCCGAGGTATCGGCCCCCGCCGCGGTATCCGGCCTGACGCCGTTCAGGTAGTTCTGCAGGGCCTTTGCCGCGTTGTTGAAATAGGGTTGCAACTCCTGCGTGGAATAGACTTCCCAGAACTGCAGGTTGGCGGTGGACTGGAGATATTTGCGAACGCGGTCCGGATCGGTTGCGCCGGCAAGTTCCACGTTGATGATGGCTCGGTTCTCATCCAGGCTGATGCTGGGCTGCGCGACGCCAAATGCGTTGATACGCTGGTCGAGGACCTGGTAGGTTTGATGCATGGCGGCGCTGGCCTGATCGTGCAGATAGCTGATCACCGACGCGTCGCTGGCGTCATAGGTCAGTTTGTTCCGGTTGGTGTTCGAAAAAAGCGGCGCGAGCTTGGCGGCCGGATTGAGCTCCTTGTAGGACTCGGCGAACAGATCGATCAGGTTTCCGGAATTGCTGAGCATCTTTTGCTGGGCCACGGCGATCGCCTTCAGCAGTTGCGGATCGCGGGGATTGTTGGAAAGGTTCCGGATCAGGCCGTCGAGTGCGATATTGAGCGTGACGCTGATCCCGCCCTGCAGGTCGAGACCCAGGAGCAATTCGCTTTCCTTGGATTTTTGGTAAGTCGTTCCCCACCAGGTGATCTTCTGATCGCCCGTTGCTTTCAGGAGACTGTCGTCCTTTGAGCTGATCGCCTGGTCGACCGTAGCCTGGTAGGCAGCCTGCTCCTCCTTGTTGTCCGGGTATTTTTGTTTGGCGGTTTCGGGGTACTGCCTTTTGACGAGCTGTGTTGCTTTCGCCTGCATGGCGGACTCATGCTTATTCACGAACCAGGTGAAGGAAAGCTGGTACAGCGAGATGACGATCAATAAGGCAGCGAAAATACTTACCAGTGCTCTCATTGGAAGTTTCGTTTGTTTTTTTGGAACGGCAAATATAGGTCTTTCCGCCGGTTGGCGCCCCAATTTTTCCTACCTTAGCGGCCCAATTTCATTAAACTATGCAATTATCATCCATTCTGTCCCGCTTCAATGAGCCGGAGACCCTCAAAATGGCCAAGCTTGGCCGAGAATTGAGGTCAAAAGGCGTCGATGTGATCGATCTTAGCCTTGGTGAGCCCGATTTTGACACGCCAGATCATATCAAGGCAGCCGCCAAGAAGGCGATCGATGAAAATTGGAGCCACTATACGCCTGTGGCGGGTTATGCGGACCTTCGCGAGGCGGTTTGCGTCAAATTCAAGCGGGATAACCAGCTCGATTACAAGCCGGAGAATATCGTCGTCTCGACGGGGGCCAAGCAAAGCCTCGCCAATGTCATGCTGGCGCTGGTGGATGAAGGGGAAGAAGTGATCATCCCGACGCCTTATTGGGTTACCTACTCGGAGCTGGTAAAGATCGCCCGCGGCAAAGTGGTCGAGGTCCACACTACGCTGTCCGGAAGCTACAAGATCACGCCCGATCAGCTCGAGGCAGCGATCACGCCCAGGACGAAAGCTTTCCTGTTCTCGTCCCCCTGCAATCCGTCCGGTGCGGTTTACAGCAAGGACGAACTGGCCGCGCTGGCGGCGGTTTTCCGCAGGCATCCCGGGATCTTCATCATTTCCGACGAGATCTACGAATACATCAATTTTGTCGGCAGGAACGAAAGCATCGCGCAGTTCGCCGACCTGAAAGACCGCGTGATCATCGTCAACGGCCTGAGCAAGGGATTCGCGATGACCGGTTGGCGGCTCGGGTTTATCGCCGCCAATGCCGAGGTCGCCAGGGCCTGCGAAAAACTACAGGGGCAGTTTACCAGCGGCACCAACAGCATCGCCCAGCGGTCGGCCGTTGTCGCGCTGACTTCCGATCTTGCGCCCTCGTTCTCGATGGTCCGGGAATTTGCGGAGCGCCGGAAGCGCACGATGGAGCTGGTCAGGGGGGTACCCGGACTGAAATGTTTCGAACCCGAGGGAGCCTTTTACGTTTTCCCGGACGTTTCGGCCTATTTCGGCAAATCGGACGGGGAGACGACGATCCGCAATTCCTCCGAGTTCAGCATGTACCTGCTGAACGCCGCGCATGTGTCGAGCGTGATGGGCGACGCGTTCGGTGAGCCCAAATGTGTCCGCTTTTCATTCGCGAACAGTCTGCCGAACATCGAAAAGGCCTGGGGCCGGATCAAAGACGCCCTGGCAAAGTTGAAATAAGGGGACTGCTGTCAGCTGAGCTGTCCGGCCGCCAACCGAAGGAGACGCTCGTGCAGGTCAAGGACCTGGGGAAGGAGCGCGCGGACCCCGTCGTTTTGAATGACAGCGTCGCAAAGCCGCATCTTGATATCCTCGTCTATCTGATAACGCGCGCGTTGCAGGACGTCTTCGCGTGAAAGCCCGTCGCGCTGCATGGCGCGCCGGATCCGCAGGGGGAGCGGCGCAAATACACCGATGACGAAATCCAGGTGGCCCGCCGCCGGCGACTCGAAGATCAGGGCCGCCTCGCGGATGGCGTAGGGTGCACGGCCGGCGAAGGACTGCATCCAGCGGTCGCCGTCGCGAATGGTGGCCGGGTGAACCAGGGAATTGAGCAGTTCCAGCTTCACGGGATCTGAAAAGACCCTGGCCGCCAGCCAGGGACGATTGAGCGCCCCGCCTTCATAGGCTTCCGGGCCAAAGGCGGCTTCGATCGCCGAGCGCAGGCCGGGATCCTCGTTCATGACCCTTTTGGCCTCGCGATCGGCATAGGAGACCGGGACGCCGAGCACCTCGAAGATCCGGGCGACCGTGCTTTTACCGGAGCCGATCCCGCCGGTCAGGCCGACGCGCAGGATGGAGGCGCTGGGAAGGCGGGAAGGGTGGGTGGCGGCGCTCATATGGGTATGCATAAAGAACCCGGCTCATGGCCGGGTTCGGGGTATACCTGATTATTTCTTCTCCGGGACGCTGGCGGTGCCGGTCTTGTTGACATTCTGGCTCCACTCGATCGACACGGCGCTTTTCTCGATCTTGAGATAGCTGCCCGGGCTGGTCTCCATCGTTATCGTCCCGTCGTCATTCACATCTTTTACTTTTCCGTGGATGCCGGCGATCGTCACGATCCGGTCTCCTTTCTGCATCTCCTCCTGGAATTTCTTGGCCAACTTGGCCTTCTTAGCCTGGGGGCGGATCATGAAGAGCCAGAAGACCAGGAACATACCGCCGATAAGAAGGAGCTGGATCGAGCCTCCCCCGCCGCCGGCCTGTAAAAGAACTACTAATAAAGAATTCGTCATTGTTGTATTGTTTGGATTGAGTTTTACGACGTTTTTTTATTGACTACTACAGTAAAATGCAGCGAATAGTTCTGAACCCCCTTTGTATTGGCCGTCACGAACAGCGTCTTACGCTGGACGCCGGGATGTCCGACACTGTTGAAGCTGGCGTTGATCTTCCCCACGGCGCCGGGGGCGACCGGTTCCTGGGGCTGTTCAGGTACCGTACACCCGCAGCTTGGTCTGACCTGGGTGATCACCAGCGGGGAACTGCCGGTGTTCCGGAAGCGAAAAGAAACATTCAGGTTCTGGCCTTCCGGGATGGTTCCGAAATCCCGCGAAGAATCCAGCCACTGGATGGTCGTATACCGGGCGGAGTCCCGCATGACCTGTTGCATGGCAATCGCCCGGTTGTCGCCTATGCCGCAGCCGGCGAAACTCAGCATCCCGGCCAGAAAAGCGAGGACCGCGAAGAGGTTACGGAAAGCCGGCTTGAATCGCAGCCGGAAGGGGCGCAGGGTTGGCATGGCCGTTTTAATTTTTTGCAAACGTACAGGTTTTTTGGTTTTGGCTGCCAAAACCCGGTCAATTGGCTTTGAAATTCACTTTATGCATTTTGTCTTCCCGGACCAGGTCCTTATGAATATTGTCCAGGATGCCGTTGACGAACTGACCGCTCTGCGGTGTGCTGTAATCCTTTGCCAGGTCAATGTATTCATTGATGGTCACCTTCGGCGGGATCGTTTCGAAGTAAAGAAATTCGGCTACCCCCATCTGCATCAGGATCATGTCGAGCGTGGCGATACGCTCCACATCCCAATTGGTCAGCCGGGGCCGGATGAGGTCGAGCACCACCTCCTTTTTTTCGAGCACGGTTTCGAGCAGCTGGTTGGCGAAGACCAGTTTGTCACCGGTGACGATCTCCTGGAAATTGAGGGAGCCGGGCTTTGCGATATAACTCATGACCAGCTGGCACAACATTTCGCCGTCATCGTCCCAATTCGAAAACAATTCCTCGATATGGTTGAGAAAGGTTTCGTTCGGCAGGAGTATGCCGGAGAAGATGAATTCGAGGATCTCCTTTTCGGATCTTTTCTCGCGGCCTTCGACGGCAAGATAGTTCCGGTATTCTTCCGTGCCGACCAGCTCGCCGTACAGCCGGCGTATCAGTTCCCTGTTATCCTGGAGATGCGGTTTGTCCGCGGCAACCGCCGATTTCCAGGACTGGTCTTCCAGTATCTTCCAAAGCTGTTCATTGCCGGCGAGCTTGATATCGACATGCAGGTCGTGTTCGCTGGGAAGGTGTTTCGATGCGCGGAACCGGGAATCGGTTTCCACGTAGCGCGCGACCTCGGTGACACAATATATCAGGTAAGTGAGTAACTGCCTCGATTGATCGAAATGTTTCTGCAGGATCCTGCCGGGTTCGCCGGGCGTACCCGGGCCTTCCTGCGCTTCCAGCGTGTAGAGGGTCTGCATGACCTTCACCCGGATATTTCTTCTACTGATCATTATAAGAGCTGTGTTTGCGGGGGCAAATATAGGCATTTTGAATGTTTAAATGCTGTTGGCGCAAATCCGTTGCCGGTGAAATTTCGTAACTACCTGAGGGGATCGCACACTCAATCAATCTTTTTTTATGAAGGAAAGGAAATGGAAAAAAATTGCCCTTTGGGCAACGGGAACTTTCGTGGCATTGACCGCCGTCCTGGCTATCCACATCTGGTGGGTGATGAAGCCGCGGATCGATGCCCATACCGAGGTGATGGCCCGCATAGACCTGCACCAGCCGGTCAGGCCGGGCGACGCAGAGGCCATCCAGGCCTGGCTGTACGAAGCGAAAGGAGTCCGGCACGTACTGGTCAATCCGACTTCACGGATCGCGGTCTTTTCTTTCTCGCCGCTGGAAAATGACGCGAACCGGATCGTGGCCGGGTTTACCACACACACCGCATACAGGCACGCCACCCGGTATCTGCCCGGGGCGGCCGCTCTGTCGGGGGGTTGCCCGGCGGCGGCGACCAATTTAACGTACAGGGTCTATGCATTCCTGAAACGCATCCTGTAACAGTCCCTCTCACATTTTAAAAAGTACATATGAACCTGAGAAAAAAAATGACAGTTACTGCCCTTATTCTGGGCACAGGCGCGATCTTGTCCGGCATGCAGGCCTGCAGTAAGAAGACCTCTTCCAATCCGCCGGCGACGCTGACGCTCTACGATTCGCTGGGCGGCTCGGCGATGGTGTCCGATCCGGCCAATCCGGGCCAAATGGTAGAGAAGGGGTATTTGGGCATCCGGACGATCGTCGACAGCGCGGTTTTCATCATTGCGGCCGACACCCAGATCAACGGGTATTTCCAGGTATTGCTCGGCGAAGTGACCAGCGGCAACACCAGCGGCTATCAGAAACTAAGCACGAATTTCTCGACGTTCGTCGCAGCAGCCACCGGAGCAAAGGACTATACCTACAAGGGATTGAGCATGCCGGCGGCCCACGACCCCGGGCAGAATCCGCGCATTTCAATGAAGGTGGACAGTTCGGACTTCAATCGCTTCGTCATCGACGTGGCGGCGTCGGCTACGAAGAACGGGCTTCCGGCATACCTGCTTGCGCGGGTGGGTGCCGTATTGGGCTCGGTGGAAGGGCAGGTGGTGCAACGGTAGGGGATTTGCGCGGACTGCGGAGCGCTGCATTGCGGCCGCGGGCGAAATGTACGTGCACGAAGCGGTCTTGCCTTCAGGCAAGGCCGCTGCTTTTTTTTGCTGAACCGGGCTGAGTCCGGTAATTTGCGCGGGAATGAAAATTGCCGCGACCATACTTGCGATCGTTGTGACGGCGGTCCTCGCGCTGGCGATCCACATCTGCGCGGTTACCCGGCCGCAGGCGGCGGGACGTTCGAGGGGCATGGCGCGCATCGATCTTCATCAGACCGTCAGTCCGGCGGAAGCCCGCAAGATCGTGGCCTGGCTCTACACGCGGAAGGGCGTGGACCACGCGCTGGTCAATCCGCGGTCGGCGACGGCGGTCTTTACCTATTTGCCCGCGATCGCGGATCCGGGGCGGATCGCCGACGTGTTGCGGGACAGCCTTTCCTATCCGCACGCCGTACGTTACCTCCCGACCGCTGCAGCTATACGGCGGAGTTGCCCGATGACGGCCACGCCGGTAACGAACCGGATCTATACATTCCTGAAGCGAATATTTTAACCGGATAACAACTATGAGAATAAGTTCCAGGCGCTTGCCGTCAGCCGTTGTACTCGCCGCCATTATTCTATCCGCGATTCTCCCTGCCTGCCACAAGAGCTCGAAGGCTGCCGGCGGCAGGACCTTTTACGATTCGCTTGGGGGGACGACCCTGGTGACCGATCCGGAGAATTTCGGCCAGACGGTGGAAAAAGGATACCTGACCATCCGGACGATCGTGGATTCCGCCCTGCTGATCATCCAGGCGGATACGCTGATCAATGACTATTTCAGTATTATGGTCGTGCAGGATACCCTCCACGAGACGCCGACGGAGTTCGACAAATTGAGCCTCAACATCACGGATTTCCTGGCGGTTGCTGCGGGTGCGAAAAACTTCAGTTACAGCGGCCCCGACCTGCACGCGGCGCACGACCCCGGCTCGAACCCCAATATGCCCGCGCGGGTCGATAGTGCCGCTTTCAATGAATTCGCGTTCGATTTCGGGCAATCAGCCCTCCGCTATGCCGGCCTCAACTACCAGCTGATCAGTCAGCTTGGAACGTTGCTCTACCGTTACGAAGGGCAGGTCGTTCAACCCTGATCTGTTGACAATCAGAATTTTGACCCGGACTGACAGAAAGCGGGCAGCGGCTGAAAAATTGACACCCGACAGGCAGACTGGCCGGTCCGGCCCTTCAACCGACTGTAAATATGGCTCATAAGGCCCGTTTGGTACAAAATTCGCGTAACTTCGCGAGCCTGCATCCTGGCAGGCGAAAGACTTTCATCAAAACAAAAATCGATACAACTATGGGCAAAAAGTTAAACGTTACCCCCTTAGCAGACCGGGTAATTGTGAAGCCAGCTCCAGCTGAAGAAAAGACTGCCGGCGGAATCATTATTCCCGATACGGCAAAGGAAAAGCCACAGCGCGGTACGGTCGTGGCGGCCGGACCTGGGAAAAAGGACGAGCCGGTAACGGTGAAGATCGGCGATACCGTATTATATGGTAAATATGCCGGAACAGAGATCCAAATCGAGGGAGACGATTTCCTCATCATGCGCGAGTCTGACATTTTAGCAATTGTTTAATCCCACCAAAAAATTTGAATAGCCATGGCAAAACAACTTTTTTTTGATATCGACGCCCGGAACAAGATGAAAAAGGGCGTGGATACGCTGGCCAATGCAGTTAAGGTAACGCTGGGCCCTAAAGGACGCAATGTCGTTTTAGAAAAGAAATTCGGTGCGCCGTCGATCACCAAGGACGGCGTAACTGTCGCAAAGGAGATCGAACTTGAGGACCCGATCGAGAATATGGGCGCGCAGATGGTTAAGGAAGTAGCGTCCAAGACGGCGGATATCGCCGGCGACGGGACCACCACCGCCACCGTACTGGCTCAGTCGATCATCGGCGAAGGCCTCAAGAATGTCGCGGCCGGCGCCAACCCGATGGACCTGAAAAGGGGGATCGACAAGGCCGTCGAAAAGGTAGTTGATAGCCTGGGAACACAGTCGAAGACCATCGGCAACGATAAGAACAAGATCGAGCAGGTAGCTTCTGTATCTGCCAATAACGATTTGAACATCGGGAAATTGATCGCTGAGGCATTTGGTAAAGTCGGAAAAGAAGGCGTCATCACTGTGGAAGAGGCCAAAGGCACCGACACCACCGTCGATGTCGTAGAAGGCATGCAGTTTGACCGCGGTTAT
>DATNBP010000242.1:0-12398 GCA_035572015.1 Puia sp.
ATTCGCTCGCGGTCAGGTCGATAGCGCCGGAAACCGAATCGATCACCATGCCGACAGGCCAGGACAAGTAACGGCCGGCTCCGGGATTATTCACCGGGGTTAGGATATAGTCGGCTCCGGAGGTCGGCTGGTCATATACGATTGAACTGCCATATATTGGCAAGAGCGGACAACTGGAGGAGGGTGCTGACTGCTGTGGCAAGGGAGCCTTTGGCAGGATCGGGGAGGCCATCGACTGGCTGTCGCCAATCAACACGACCTGCGGTTGATCGAGGGAGTCGGGAACTGGTGCCTGTCGATGCAGGCCCAGGATATACCGCGAATCTGCAGCATTCTTGGTGCAGGCGGCGAGCAGGATGAGTGCGGTCAGTCCCATCAAGGGGAGGCGACCTGTTTTCATTTTCATGGGTTTGGACGATTGGGGTCACTACAAGATACGTATTTGCCCCCGTATTTTCAAATCCCTGCGCGCGTTTTTACGATCGGAACTTCATAAAATACTGCTTCAGTTGATAAGCCACTGTTCGTGAAGAGATTAATTGTGCCTGACAATTACTATCAGGGGCGGCCTCGGATTGGTGGTCGTGCTGATGGTGTTGCCGCTGGTCAGGTTATCCAGCTTGGTAATCACCGTATTCAACAATCCGATGTTGATCAGCTGTTGGCTGTTATAATACACCAGTTGCACGGAAATATGCTGTAAAGCATTGTTACTGGGGTCATTATTGATCTTATAGTAAATGTCCGTCGTAATGGTTTGGCCATCGACGGGCAAGAGGCCAAAGGCGCCGCCGCTCAGCAGCCCCGTCCCATTGAGCGTCTTTTCGAGGTCGATCTGGCCGTTGCTGGCATTCACGACGACATGCTGCTTCGCGGCCGACCCCGTAACGTCGAACTGGCAGGAGTTGCCGCTTTGGCAAAGGTTAAGCAGGTTGGGATTGCCTTCGAAATACGGCGAAGCTTTGGACTCGCCCTGGCTTAGTACATATATACTGTCAGCGTAGGCAGCGCCGCCGACGGTAAGCGCGCTCAAACAGGTGTCGCTCGTACCGCTCTTTACAAACCCAATGATATATTTCATCCCGGTTTCACTTGCGGTGAGGTCTATCGCTCCGGTAGTCGAATCCATGACCATCCCTACCGGCCAGGACAGATACGTCCCGGCTCCGGGGTTGTTAACCGGGCTCAGTACATAATCGCTTCCATTTGTCGGCTCCGGATAAATGATCGAATCACCGTAGATCGGAAACGCAGGGCAAGTATTCGCCGGAGCTTCCTGCTGTGGCATCGGCGCTGCCGGTTGGGCGGGAGGCGGAATCGTCTGGCTGTCCGTGATCAGCACGACGGGGGGATTGTAGGTAGTATCCTGCGGATTGTTGTGCGCTGGTGCCGAACGCATGCTTCCGAGGGTATAGCTGGGATCGGTTACATTTTTCCGACAGGCGCCCAGGAGAAGAAGGGTCGCCAATCCCATCAGGGGTAAAGGGTGTAATTGCTTTTTCATCGGTTCGGACGTTTAGATCGGTTGACAAAATACAATAAAACACTTAGTGGTCAAAGTGGTCTTGCAATTAGTAAACGCCCGGCGCCGGTTTGTAACCGGTCCAAGGCGTTAAATTGATAAAGTGCTGATTATCAATTTTGTTTTTCGGGCTGCGGGGGCGGTGCCGGTGGATCCTTATGGTCCTGGCCCTGGCCGGTGGCAGAAAATTTCAAGCCGGTGATCGTTACGGGTCCATCGGAAGGAACCCGTTGGAATCGGAACACCTTCTCTACGTTCAGCTTGTCGCCCACCGTGTTGAAGCGGATGGTAAAAGTGTCTTTGCCGGCCGCCCTTCCGGTAATGAACACGAGGGACTTGATGTTCCGAGCGATGGATTTGTCAACGGAGTCCTTGAGGATCAGCTTGATCGTCGCCGACTTGCTTAACGTCAGCTCGGGGGTCTTCGATGGCGGATTGGATTGTTCCTTGCTGCAGGACAGGACGGTCACGGCGAGCAGGACCGGCAGCGCCAGCCACTTCCTGAGCCGCGCGGGTCCCCTTGATTTGGTGATCATAATTAACCTCCTTTTTATGGGTGAATGGAAGAAGCGATGTGACGGGTCGAGGTAGCGGCCATTGTCATATGCCTGTAACAACATGGTGGCGAAGGCTGCGGTGTCATCCAGGCCGACACTGGCGTCATCGGCGATGAACTCGTGGACCATGGCCAGTTCCCGCCGGATCAACCAATAGCACGGGTTGATCCAGAAGATGGCGGCCAGCGCATTTGCCAACAGACTGTCATAGGAATGTCTCCCGCGGATATGTGCCAGCTCGTGGTCAAAGATCTTCCGGTTCGCCGGCTCCCTGATATCCGCCCCCTGCTGCCAAAACAGATTATTCAGGAAAGTGAACGGGGCGCGCCGGTCACGGACCTCGATCAGGAACCCGCCTTCGACAGGCACCCGCTCGCATCCCCTGCGAAGCCGAAGTACGCCGACGATCCGTAAGACAAGGATGACCATCAACGCCGCACTGACCACGCAGGCGGCCGACAGGATGGCGGCGCCTGGCGCGAAACCGCCGGTGAGTGCCGCATTTGCCCCGGGGTGAAACGCGAACTGCGCCGGTTGGCGGGACTTTTGCCAGTTCAGCCAGGGCAACCGCAAGAACGGAAGCAATGCGCCCGCCAGGAGCGTCATCAGCAAATAAAGGCGGTTGAACGAGTGGATCTTCCGGTTGCGCAGCACCCCGTAATAATAGCCTAGCAGCAATCCGCTGACCACTATCGACCGTATGAGATAGGAGACGAGCGTTTCCATATTATCTTTTGTTGTTCTTCAACTGTTGTAAGAGTAATTCGAGGTCTTTGACCGATAACTTCTTTTCATCCACGAGGAAGGAAACGACATTGCTGAAGGAGCCGTCGAAATAGCCTTTCGCCACGCTGGTCAGCGTTTCCCGCGAATAATTCTCTTTCGAGACCGCGGGATGGTACCGGTTGATGCGGCCCAGGGATTCCGCGCGGACAAATCCTTTTTCCACCATGGTCTTCAGGATGGTGGCGACGGTATTCTTGTGCGGCCGGGGCGCGGGCATGGCTTCGACGATTTCCATCAGCAGGCCGCTGCCAAGCATCCAGAGGACCTTCATGATCTGTTCCTCTGCGCGGGTAAGTGTCTTCATGCTAAACTATGTTTGTAGTTCAAAGGTAGAACTATTTTTATAGTTTTAAAATTTTTTTTTTGAAGGTATTTTCGCCGGCGGATGCAAGCCGCCGCTATGCGCCGGTGGCATGATTTTTTTGCGTCTTGCACCGTCTATACTATCTGCCAATGCCCCGACAAGGATTTTCTTTCCTGATCTTCAGTCTGTCACTATTTGTTATGGGGGAGGCGAATGCGCAAACTGCGGTCAGCCAATCGACGGGCAAATCCGCTGCAACCGCGCAAAAGCTGGATGGCAAATCCCTCTTTGAAACGAATTGCGCCCAGTGCCATAACCCGATCAGCGTCGTCGTAGGTCCGGCACTGAAAGGAGTTACCCAGCGCGTCCCCGATCGGAACCTGCTCCACGCGTGGATCCACAACAATACCAAGGTACTGGCGTCGGGCAATGTCTATTTCAACAACCTGTTCAATCAGTACGGCCGGGCGCCGATGAATGTTTTTCCCGGTCTTACCGACCAGGAGATCGACGCGATCCTTGACTATGTAGAAAGCTACGCCCAGCCGGTCGCGGCGACCAATACCTCGGTCAATCCAAGCGCCGAACAGGAAGACCACAGTGTACTGTACGGGTGCGTCACTTTTATCCTTGCCTTCTTTTTTCTTGCGCTGGCGCTGGTCAACAGGAACCTCAAACGGCTGTCGGATGAAAAGAAAGGACTCCCGCCCCCTTATCGATTTCCGTTTTACCGCCACAAATCGTTTATTGCCGCGGTCTCCATCGTCGGTATGGGGCTTTTTGCCTATTGGCTGACGCAGGCCGGCACCGGGATCGGCAATCAACAAGGTTACCAGCCGCAGCAGCCCATCTTCTTTTCTCACCGCGTTCATGCCGGTCTTAACCAGATCAGTTGTTTGTATTGTCACGAAGGCGCCTGGACCAGCAAAAAGGCGACAGTGCCTCCGATGAATGTTTGTATGAACTGCCACGCCGCCATTACCGTCTACCATGGCGAACGCCTGTTTCGGCCGGACGGTGAGCGCGTGGACCCGAACGAAGAGATACACAAGATTTACGCCCACGCCGGCTATGATCCGGATAAAGGCCGATTCACCCATCCCGGTACACCGGTCGAATGGATCCAGGTCCACAACCTCCCTGATTTTGTCTTTTTCAGCCATGCCCAGCACGTCCACGCGGGAAAGGTGCAGTGCCAGACCTGTCATGGGCCGGTTCAGAACATGGACGAGATCTACCAGTTCGCACCGCTGACGATGGGCTGGTGTATTAACTGTCACCGGACGACGAAGGTTGACTTTCCGGGAAAGGACGGGAAGGGGGGAAATAAGTTCTATAGTACCTACACAAAACTGATCGACCAACTGAGGTCGGGCGAGAAGGATTCGATTACGGCCAGGGACATCGGCGCGACCGACTGTCAGAAATGCCACTATTGACGGCCCGCCGTTTCAGGTTTCCTCCACGGGCTTCGCCGGCTGCTTCTCTTTCATCCACTCGGGCGGCTCGTCCTGCGGAATGAAGTCCCGGTTTCCCACGCTGTATTCATAGGGACCGCGATAGACTTCCGGAATTTCGCCGGGCCAGTTGCCGTGTCCGGGCCGGATCGGGGTCGTCCATTCCAGTGTGTTGGCCTTCCAGGGATTCCGTTCCGTCACCGGCCGTCCCCGGAAGATGGAGATAAAGAAGTTTGCGACAAATACCAATTGAACGAGGAAAGAAAGGATCGCCACTGCAGAGATGAACATGTTCACGCCTTCGAACTGATGAAAGCTGACCCAGTTGGAAAAATCGAAGTACCGGCGCGGCAGTCCCGCCTGGCCCTCGTAATACATCGGCCAGAAGATCAGGTACGCCGCCGGCAGGGTGATCCAGAAGTGGATGTAACCGAGGACCGGGTCCATGAACCGCCCGAACATTTTCGGGAACCAGTGATAGATGCCCGCGAACATACCGAATACGGCCGAGATGCCCATCACGAGGTGGAAATGGGCGACCACGAAGTAGGTATCGTGGAGCTGGATGTCCAGGACGGAGTTCCCGAGATAGATCCCCGTCAGGCCGCCGGAAATAAAGGTGCTCACAAAACCGATCGAGAACAACATCGCCGGCGTAAACCGGATGCTCCCGCGCCAGAGGGTGGTGATCCAGTTGAATACTTTCACCGCCGACGGGACGGCGATCAGCAGCGTAAAAAGCACAAAGAGGCTGCCGAGGAAAGGATTCATTCCACTGACGAACATGTGGTGAGCCCAGACAGTGAACGACAGGACCAGGATCGCGAACATCGATGCAACCATCGCCGCATAGCCAAATATCGGTTTCCGCGCATTGACGCTCATGATCTCCGACACCATACCAAATGCAGGGAAAATGACGATATAGACCTCCGGATGGCCGAGGAACCAGAAGAGATGCTGGTACAAAATGGGGCTGCCGCCGCGGAACGGCATGACCTTCCCCGTCTCCGTCAGAAAGATGTTCGACAGGAAAAAACTGGTACCGGCATGCCGGTCCAGGGTCAGCAGCAGGAGCGCCGTCAGCAGGACCGGGAATGACAACAATCCCATAATAGCCGTGAACAGCAACCCCCAGGTGCTCAGCGGGACGCGGTTCATCGCCATGCCCTTCGTCCGCATATTCAAAATGGTAGTGATATAATTGAGGCCGCCCATCAGCGTCGAAATAATGAATAGTGCAATACCCGCGATCCAAAGGTCCATCCCCGTACCGCTTCCCGGATCGGCGTCCTCCAGCGCGCTCAGCGGCGGGTAGGCGGTCCAGCCTTCGCCGGAAGGACCGTTGTGGACAAAGAAGGAAGACAACATGACGATGCTTGCGGCGAAGAAAAACCAATACGACAGCATATTGATCAACGGTGAGGCCATGTCTCTTGCCCCGATTTGCAGCGGAATGAGGAGGTTGGCGAATGTGCCGCTGAGGCCGGCCGTCAATACGAAGAAGATCATGATCGTACCGTGCATCGTCATGATCTGGTAATAGCCCTGCGGGAGGAATTTGCCGCCGGAAAACCAATGCCCGGAAAGATGGCTGAAGATTGTAAAGCTCGAATGCGGAAAGCCGAGCTGCACCCGCATCAACACCGACAAAAACCCGCCGATGACCGCCCAAATGATTCCCGTGATCAGGAATTGCTTGGAGATTACCTTGTGATCAGTGCTAAAGATATATTTTGAAACAAATGACTTACGTTCCATCTTCGCGGCGCGGGAAACCGCACAATTATTGTGCCTTTACGCTCCGGTCGAACCAAAAACGCGCAGTTCCGACTGTCCGGGGCGGTCCCGCCGCGTTGCGCCGCGAGTACATAAATTTCCCCAGGATGGGAATATATTCCACAACGGCTGGTCGGCACCGGTAGCGGTGGTCCTTAAACCGTTGTTTGCACATTTTCCGTAATCTTCCTCACCAGTTGCAGGCAGGCGTCGATCTCCTCGCCGCTGATGCCGGCGACCGCCATTTCATACACTTGCTGGACCCAGGGATACAATTTCCTGCGTAGTTGTCTTCCCGCTGCCGTAAGATAGACCAGCTTGTTCCGCCGGTCGCGTTCGTCACCCATCCTGGAAATGAGCGATTCCCTTTCCAATTTGGCAACGAGGTGGGTGATGCTGGACTTATCCTTCACCGTCAGGGCAGCGAGTTGCTGCTGGTTGATCCCGTCCTCTTTCCAAAGGCAGGCAAGGATCTCCACCATTTCAAAGCTGATACGCGGGGCATGAACGCTGATCTTTTCCTGGAGCAGAAAGTTGATGTGGTTCCTCATCTCGGCCACCGCCCGGCCCAGGTCGACGGCGAGCTCCGTTTTTTCTTTTTCTGGCATGTGGGGAAGTATTTAAAAGCTGGGCAGGGTAGTTTGAAATTAAACTATTTTCTGGTTACGCGGAAATTCTTTTCCGTGTTCTTCCTGCCTGAGCCTTTCGCGCTACTCGGATCGCAGGCTGGCAGCCGGGTTGTCAGAACAAAATTGTATATTCATTCCTATTATCAACGTGTTATAAATGAAATATTCCCTCACCGCGCTGGCTGCCTTCGTCATCGTCACGGTCGCCTTCGAATCGTGCGATTCATCTCAGGCGGCGCCCGGCCCGAAAATGAACGGTACCTGGCGGCTTGTCTCCGGAATGACCATCACCAAAAAGGACACGGTCCGGTACCCGTCTGATTTCAGCATGATCAAGGTCATCAACGACACGCATTTCGCCTTCCTCCGGCACGATCTGAACCCTCCCAGGGACTCGGCCAACCATTTTGACGGCGGCGGCGGTACCTATACGCTGAAGGGCGATCAATACACGGAAAATCTTGACTATTACAGCGATCCCAAGTGGGAGGGTAAACCCTTTACATTCACGGTCACTTTTAAAAACGACACGCTGACGCAGACCGGCGTGGAAAAAAATGAGGCGGCCGGCGTGGATCATGTCATTGTCGAAAAATATGTTCGGGTAGTTCCCGGCGCCAGGTGATGAGCGCCATGGATAATAGAAAGTTCTGTCGGCGAATTCCACGGCGGTATGAGGAAATTGTCGTATATTTTGAGTCAACGACCTGTTGTGAGAAAGGCCCTGTTCATCATTGCGAGCTTCCTGCTGCCCGCCGTCGCGTTCGCGCAGGATATTTTGCCGGTTAACGACCTGCCCGTCGTTTCGGTGTCGAGCGCGACGAATACCCTGTTATTTAATACCTGGGTGCGCGCGACGGTGGAGTCCCATAATCCATTGTTGCAAAATGATTCGATCCTCTGGTTCGACTTTGACAAACTTTCCCAGCGTCTCCTGGTTACGGCAGATAAGGAAACGGAGATTTTCGTGGACCGTCGGGATTTTCAATCCGTTACATTTCATTTCGGCATTTCGGCATTTACCCTGACGCATGTGCCGGAGATCAACGACAAGGACCTTTTTTTTGTGGTGATCAGGGACGACCGTGGCTACTCCTTGTATAAGCTGTATCGTTGGGAGGCCTCGCGGCAGGGTTACCGGGAGTCGGTGGATTACTTTATCGTATTTCCTTTCCCTGACCGCCAGGTATTGCAGTTACGCTCACCTGATAAGCGGCAGTTGGACAGGGCCTTCCAATTGAGCGGCGACAAGCGGAAATTGGATCGGTATTTTGACATGCACAAGCCGGATGTGCAGGACGAGCATTTTCTCAAAAACCTGGTCGATTATTTGAACGAATGAGGCGGTGCCTTCCTCCGCCGAATCTCCTCCCGAGTATTACCTTGAAAATGCTTCTGTCAATAGCGGGCGTCAGGCCGACACCATAACCCGCATTGAATTCCCACCGGGGATCGAAATCGGCGTCGACTGCAAAAAAGAGCTGATTTTGCTGGATAGCTGCCGGGTCGAAGTGCGTGATCGGGCCGAACGAACCATAGTATTCGATGCCTGGCGCCCAAACCTTGCCGATCTGGTAGCTGAATTTGAAATCCGGTGCGAACAGGAAACCACGGCCGTCGTCGGCGCCCTTAAAGGAGCGGTCCAGAACGGGATTGAGTGCGACGTAGACCGGGCCGATCTGCTTGTCGATGATCGGACGGATCTCCAGCGTCCAGGTGTCCGGATCGTATCCGTCCTTTACAAAGCCCGCCTCGAATGAAATACTGACGCCGACCGGCCAATGCCATTGCGCCGGTGCCATCACCCGCGGGCGGATATGACTGCCGACATAGTTGGTGCGCCCCATGTCCCCGAAGGCGTTGAAGATATAAAAACCGGTCTCGAACCAGGGGGTCCAGCCATGAGTGATCTCGATCGTTTCGCGGTCCATGTGATTGGTGGAAACGATTCCTTCGCCCGCCGGTTGCCCGAGAAAACTGTAGTTGCTGTGCAATTCCACCATGGTGGTGTCTTTGCCGATGGTAGGCGAAGCATAGACCTGGATCTCGTAGTTGTCCTGGGCGCGGACTTGCGTTGCCACCAGCAGCAGGAATAACGGAAGACAACGGATATAAGGTACTTTCATGATAAGCAGGCTCCCAAGGTCAGGAAAAATTTTGGACTAATGTAAAAAAATCCACCCGTTCGTCACAAAATTTAAAGTGAGTGATCCGGATGAAAAAGACGGCATTCCTGTACTTCAATAGATGCGGGCCAGCTCCACAATGTCCTTTACCTCCAGAATGGGCTTGGCGCCTTTCGTGACGGTGTTAACCATCGCCTTGGCCACTTCAGTCAACGTGCAGAAACTGCCGGGAAAAAATTTTCGTCCGATGGGGTAGATCCATGCAAAATAAGGGTAATATTTATTTGCGTTCCGCTGGCCGGGTACGGTCCTCATAAAACCGGGGCGAAACATATGTGCCCGGCGGAACAGGTGCAGGAGGGCGTTTTCTGTGTCGCCTTTTACACGGGCCCAGTTCATTTTTCCGTTGGCGTTCGTACTCTTGCCCGAAACATAGCAAAATACCAGGTCAGGGTTAAGCGTGGCAAGCAGTCTGGCCACGGTCATCGTCAGATCGTAGGTCGTGTGCCGGTAGTCGTCTTTTTTCATTCCTACCGATGACACACCGAGGCAGAAAAAGCAGGCATCGTAACCCGCCAGCTGCGATTGAATGGCGCTAAGATCGAAGAAATCGGGGTGGACAATTTCTTTCAGCTTGGGATGAGCGCGGCCGAGAGGCCGGCGGTTGATGACCAGCACCTGCCCGACGTTGGGATGATCGAGGCATTCGAGGAGAACGCCTTCCCCGACCATGCCGGTAGCACCGGTGATAATGACGCTGATCTTCATACCCGGAAGGTACGTGGAATTTTGCGCAATCCCGGTTTGCCGTTTTGCTTAATGGATAAGCTTTCTGAACTCCGAAAGTATCTTTTTCGCGATTTCCTCGTGGCCTTTGTCCGAAGGATGCAGGCCGTCGAAGGTCATATCCATCGCGCCGGCGGGGTAGGGGTATGCGTCGGTTGCGGGATGGTAAGGGATCGTGGTGTAGGCGGGAAAGGAATAGTCCCGGTATTTGCCGGTTCCCGGGTCGACGAGCCGCTTGTAGTGAACGAGCCGTTGCATCGAAAGCCGGCTGTCATCGTACAGATCGACAACGTCCAGATGCTCCCGGCGCCCGATATCCATGACCGCGTTAGCCACCTGCTGCAGGCTTTGGCCGTCCTTTGACCGGTAGGAACCCCAGGCGTTATTATTAGGGTCGTTGATATACACAAAATCGCCCCGTTGCATCGGTGTAATCAGGATGATCGGCGCCGCTGCGTTGAGCTGGTGCAGTTTGTCGATGAGAATACGAAAGCTGCCATAGACCGTCCCGGCTCCGGTGCGATCTTCGTAGTCGCCCCATGTACCCAGGGGAGTACCGTGCCACCAGTCGTTTGTGCCCAGGAACACGGTGTACACGTCGCCGGCGGGAATATGGAGCGAATCGATTTCGGTCGCAAACCGCTGGACTGTCCAGCCGTTCCGTCCCTGGTTCCTGTACTGCAGCCAGGGAATTTTTTCGGTCACATCCGTCAGATAACCTTTATGGATACGGAATTTGGTCTCGTCGGGATGGTCGTTGAGATAGGTGATGCTGTCGCCTACGGCCACCCAGACAACGGGCCGGTGCTGGAAACCGGTCAGTATCGGAATCATCAACGCGAAGAAAAGAATTCGTTTCATGTCAGACCCCAAATTGCCGGAGATGATGATCCAGGTGTTTGTAAAAATGCTTGCCCCATTGCTCCGACGTCAGCTTTCCAAAGAAATGGTGTGGTTTGTAGGTGAAAGACGGCCCTTTTTCGTAAATGTCCCGCAGATACCCGACCACCTTTGCCCTTTCGCTGTCGAAGGGGAACTCTCCGGTGACTTTGAATGGCTTCGGGGTCGGACTGCCTTTCGAAAACGGTTTGTCACTATATAAGACGCTTTTGAACATACGCATAAACCATACCGGCTTTCCGGGTGGATTGTACTTTCCAAGGGGCGCCTCCATAGTCAGGTTCAGGTGATGCATCATTTGCGATGCGTTCATTTTGCCCCATCGCGGGATCGTGTCTTCGGTGATCCTGACGACACGATCGGCCAATTGCCGGTAGTATTCTTTATCGAAGATCGATTGCATGGTTTGGTGGGTTTGGTGACGGCATTTGCCACAGTAAAAATATGGAATTGTCCCAAAATACCCCGTCAATGTCGCAAACGCCCCTCGTCCAGCGGGCGTTCCCGTCGTAATTTGGTTGGAAACACCTGTCCCGATAAACCAAAACACTCACTATGACTACAATGATTTCCCGGCTGGGCTTTTTCCTCACGGTGGCCTGCTGGTCTTTGATCCCCGCGGCCGGCTTTGCCCAGCCTGCGGCCGACTGGAAACTCGACAAAATGCCGTCAGATTTGGAAACCCGGTTGGCCCTAAGCGCCCTTCCGCCGCAGTTGCGTGCCGGCGCAACCGTCTACCTGCTCGATCCGGCAAAAGGCTACTACGTGGGCCGGCAGGGGACCAATCATTTCGTATGTTTCGTCTCGCGCACCGAATGGGAATGGGGTGAATTTCGAAAGGACCTTTTCTCGCCGATGGGCTTTGACCCGGAGGGCGCGCGGACGAACTTTGTTCCCTATCTCGATGTTGCGGCCATGCGGGCTTCCGGCAAGTATTCTCCCCGGCAAATCAGGGACAGTATCATGGTGCGGATCAGGAAGGGGACCTATAAAGCGCCCGGCAGGTCGGGGATCTGCTATATGCTGGCGCCGGTAATGCGGGTCTATACGGGGATGCCGGGTGATGAGAACGTGATGACGATGAGTATGCCGCACTACATGTTCTACGCGCCGCACGTAAAGGACTCCGATATCGGCACGGACCCTGATTCGCCATCGGGTCCCTGGCTGGTGAACCCCGGCAATACCGTGTTGGGAGCGGGTAACGGGATCTATGGCTATATCATCGTAAAGGCCGACGATGCGACGGCGGCGAAACTAAAGGCCGACGGCGCCGACCTGCTCAAACGCCTTGCGACGTACAGCCCGTATTTTGCTACCGGCCATTCGATGCAACATTGAGCCTGACCGCATAGACCGTTCCGTCGGCTGAACAAAAATAAATGACCCCTTTCGCGATCGCCGGTTTACAAAGCACGGGGCCGAGCGTATACAAGCTCTTCATGCCCGCGAGGGTAGTTGAATAATCGGCTGGGTTCATTCCTTTTGTCATGAAAGCGAAGTCGAGTTTTCCGTCATGTAACAAAGCGGCCCCGTGCCTTTTCCTAAGGGG
>DATNBP010000243.1:0-33775 GCA_035572015.1 Puia sp.
CCGTTAATGTCCGGCCACGTCGGGGCCGCGTTCGCTGCCTTATGCCCCGCCATCAATGCGCCATAGATCAGCTGAAAAAAAAGTACGGCCAGGATCGCAACCGTCCATTGCCGCAATCCTTTCGTCGCTTGACCATTCCCCGCGCGGCCAGGCCGGAGTTCTTCGGAGACCGACAGCCGGAGCCCGATCCAGAAAGTGTACACCACGAGGACAAGCGCAAATATGAAATGCAGCGCCAGCTTGGTGGGGGCAACATAGATGGCGTCCCCCTGGAGACCGCTGGCTACCATGATCCATCCGACCGCCCCCTGCAGCCCGCCCAGCAAAAAAAGAATGATCAGGGGTTTGATCATGTCCTGCCGGAGCTTTCGCCTGATCAGGAGCCAGCAAAAACCGACCAGGAAAACGACGCCAACCATCCGCGCCCAAAAACGGTGGAACCATTCCCAGAAAAAAATGAATTTGAAATCGGACACCGTAAATCCCGAATTCACCAGCCGGAACTGGGGCGTCTGCTGATATTTCTCGAATTCTTCCTGCCATTGCACGGCGTTCAGCGGCGGAACGACGCCGGTGGCAACGTCCCACTCCGTAATGGAAAGACCCGAACCTGTCAGGCGGGTGATCCCGCCGAGAACGACCTGCACCAGCAACATGATCACCCCGAGATAGATCCAAATGGCCACGCTGCCCAAACGGCGGCGTGATGAAGCGGAAGGAGAGGAAGACATGGCCGCAAATTTACTCACAATTGTCTATTTCGCGCAGTGAATACCTATTTTTGGCGCATGGACAACCCGCTGAGAAGCCATTTCCAGGAAGACCTGACCGAAGCCGGATGCGATGAAGCCGGCCGCGGGTGCTTCGCGGGGCCGGTCTTTGCCGCCGCGGTCATTCTCCCGGCGGGATTCTTTCATCCGCTGCTCAACGACTCCAAACAGGTAACCGAAGAAAACCGCAACCTGCTGCGGATCTACATCGAAGCGAATGCGCTGTCCTGGAGCGTCGCGAAAGTGGACGAGGGAGAGATCGACCGGATCAACATTCTCAAGGCTTCTTTCAAGGCGATGCACCTGGCGCTGGACAAGCTCAGGCTGCGCCCGAAATTGCTCCTGATCGACGGCAACCGGTTCGCGCGGTACCGCCGGACGCCGCATCGCTGTATCATAAAGGGGGACGCAACCTTCGCCTCGATCGCGGCGGCCAGCATCCTTGCCAAGACCTGGCGCGATGAATACATGCGGACCCTGCACACCGAATACCCGCACTACGGCTGGATCACCAACAAGGGTTATGGGACGAGGGAACACCGCGATGCGATTGAAAAATACGGTCTCTGCAAATACCACCGGAAAAGTTTCGATATCATGAGCTCGCCTCTCCCCACGGCCCAAGACCTTTTCTGATCACAACAGGCTCCTCGCCGGTACAATCGATGATCGTGGAAGGGAGGATGCCGCCAATGCCGCCATCCACCACGATATCCACCAGACTGCTGAACTTATCGTCGATGTGCTCCGGGTCGGTATATTCCTCGACCTGCAGGGCGGCTTCTTCGTCATCGGAACTGCCGGCCAATACACCGCCGGGCAGCGAAGAGCTGAGGATCGGATGGCCCAACTCGCGGACCAGGGAGCGTGCGATGACATTGTCCGGGATGCGAAGCCCGATCGTATCCTTTCGGCTTTTCAGGATCCGCGGCACCTGCTTGCTGGCCGGCAGAATAAAGGTATAGGGTCCCGGCAAAAAGGTCTTCAACAACCGGTACAGCGGCGTTCCGATACTCTTGGTATAGTTGCTCAGGTCGCTGAGGTCATGACAGATGAAAGACAACTGGGCCTTTGCCGGATCGACTTGTTTGATCCTGCAGATGCGCTCGATGGCCTTGGGGTGGAAAATATCGCACCCAAGTCCGTAAATGGTATCTGTCGGGTAGACGATGACCCCGCCGTCAAGCAGGCATTCGATGATCGTCCGGATGTTTCTGGGTTGCGGATTGACGGGGTGAAGGTGCAACAGCATAGGGAAAGTTATATTAAATTTGCGAAAATTTAGTCCATGTACTTGCAGCCAGTAGACCGGGTGGACAGTATCCGTGCGGAAGATTTCAGGAATCGGTACTACACCCCTATGAAGCCACTGGTGATCGGGGGACTGGCCAAAGCCTGGCCGGCATACCGGAAATGGACCTGGGACTATTTCAAATCGATCATCGGCGAAGTCCGGGTGGGCGTATACAACAACGTCAAGAGCGACGCCTACACGCCCATCAACAAGGCTGACGACTATATGAAGTTCGGCGACTATATCGACATGGTGCGCCGGGGTCCCGCCGAATGGCGCATTTTCCTCTTCAATATCTTCGAACACGCACCGCAGCTCACCGCCGATTTTCAATGGCCGGAGGAGCTGATGAAAGGTTTCGTCAAGCGCTATCCCATGCTCTTCGTCGGCGGTAAGGGTTCGGTCACGCATATGCATTTCGACATCGATCTGTCGCATATCGTTCATACGCAATTTGTCGGCCGCAAGAGAGTGTTGCTCTTCCCTTTTGAGGAACAGCATAAACTTTACCGGAAGCCGTGGGAAGTCCTGAGCATGGTCAATTTCGAAAAATATTTCGACGAGGGGGAAAACAAGCTGGACCTGGAGAAATTCCCGGCCCTGCGCCTGGCGAAGGGCTACGAGGTCATCCTCGAACATGGCGATACCCTGTTCATGCCCGCGGGATACTGGCACCACATGGAATACCTGGACAGCGGGTTCGCCATGAGCTTGCGCGCCCTGCAATCCTCCTTCAGCGGCAAGCTCAAAGGCATCTGGTATCTCCTGGGCATGCGGAATATCGACACCCTGATGAAAAAGACCGCCCCGGAATGGTGGTTCAACAGGAAAAAGGAACAGACCTTCCGAGCTGCCATCAAAGAGCTTGAAGTACCTGTTCAGTAACCAATTATGACCCCGCGGCTCCGGCGACGGATCCCACGCCTGCAGCAAAAAGTCCCCCCGCCCGGAAAGCCGGCCTGGCCCCCGGGATAAAGTTTTCAAAAAAAATATTGCTTATTACCAAAACTGTCTTTATTTTTACCGCGCTTACAGTCTCTGAGTCTTTATCCCCCGATACAGAAATACCACCAAAGGTTTTCCCAATCCAATTTCCAGATACATCCAGATGGTCCAATCTCCGATCCGAAGACTCCAATTTCCAATAAATTTCCTGTTTCCATGGATATCTTATGAAGTCGCTGCTTCATATTCCTGACTCTATCCCCTGTCCTTATAATAATCCCATCGCTACCCTTTTGAACCCATCCGACCGATGTGCGCGGCGGTAACGTCTGCCCATGGTAAACCCGATAACTTATGGTTGCTCCGTTCTTGCGAACATGAAAAATATTCGATCTTTTTCTTTTTGTGGTTTCAGAGGTAAGCACAGGCCGGCGATGTCTATCGCTGGCTCTTTTTAAATGTTCTTGTTATTGTCCGCTTGCCAGTGGTGAAAAGTAAAGACACTCACTGTGAAAAAACCAAAAAAAAGAGGCAGCATGTCGGGCTCGCCTCTTTTTTCGTTTCATGGACCCGTCGCCGGGCCACCAATGATATCATTCAGGAAATCGTCCAGGTCTCGTTCCCTCTTAGCAATTTATCCAGATCGCCCTTGCCTTTCGTGCGCACTACTTCTTCGACCTGCAGGTTCAGCACATCCTCGTAGCAGGGCCGGTCCGTTTCATAGAAGACCCCGAACGGTCTTGGCAAATGACCTTCCGCCCGCGGATCGTCGAAAAGGCGAACAAGGATTTGCGCTTTGTAGAAATCGCGCTCGTCGTGTATCCAACAATCGTTTTCGCTAAAGCCGCTGCCGAGCTCGACCACGACGGGGCGGAAGCCGTCCAGCCTGATCCCCTTCTCCCTTTTCGCGCCGAATACGAGCGGCTTCCCCTGTTCGAGGAATATCGTCTCGACCGGCTTGCTTCCCTTTTCTGTAAAGATCTCGAAGGCGCCGTCATTAAATATATTGCAGTTCTGATAGATCTCCAGGAAGGATGCTCCTTTGTGGGCGTGACTGCGCAGGAGCATTTGCTGCAAATGCTTGGGATCGCGGTCCATGCTTCGCGCCACGAAACTGGCATCCGCACCCATCGCCAGGGCGAGGGGATTGAAGGGATGATCGACGCTTCCGAACGGCGTGGATTTCGTGATCTTATGTTCCTCAGACGTCGGAGAATACTGGCCCTTGGTCAACCCATAGATCTGGTTGTTGAAGAGCATGATATTGAGATCGAAATTCCGCCGCAACAAATGAATGGTGTGATTCCCGCCGATACTCAGACTGTCCCCGTCCCCGGTGACTACCCAAACGCTCAGTTCGGGTCGCGTGGCTTTGAGACCCGACGCGATGGCCGGCGCTCTGCCATGGATGGAATGCATCCCGTAGGTGCTCATATAATATGGAAAGCGGCTGCTGCAGCCGATGCCCGAAATGATGACGATGTTCTCGCGGGGGATTCCGAGGGTAGGCATCACCTTTTGAACCTGTGCGAGGATGGAGTAATCTCCGCAGCCCGGGCACCAGCGCACTTCCTGGTCCGTAGCGAAGTCTTTTGCAGTCAGGGCAGGCGGGATCGTTGTTAATTCGCTCATATCCCAACAAATTTAGTGTTTATTGGGGAAATACGACCACAAGAATGGGCTCCCCCGCGCTTTATAGCCGATGGCACGTTTTTCGCCCCGGGTGTTTATACGGATTCGGAGGAATGGAAAGTCGACTCGCCCGAAGCCACGGGAACGCGTTAAAATTAAAATGTATGAAAAAGTCATTATTTATCATTGCAATAGCCGCCAGCCTGGGCGCTATGGGCTGCGAAGCCGAGTACGTCTCGGACCAGCCCGCGGATGCGGTATACGAGCAGGGCGTAGCGCCGGGACCCGATTATGTCTGGATTGACGGCGACTGGGTTTGGGGCGGTGGCGGATATCACTGGCATAACGGTCACTGGGCCCACCGCAGGGAAGGACATACCTGGGTCAGGGGGAACTGGAGCCATACGAACCGGGGCTACCACTGGAACCGTGGTCACTGGAGATAACGTTTTCTCAGGATTATTGGATATCCGGGAGCCCGTGGCCGAGCGGCCGCGGGCTCGCGCGTTCAGATAACCTGCTTTCCGAATGGAGCGAGCGATAGCTCGGCCAGTTTCAGGTGCTGTCTGGCAAACGGGATCCCGATGATGGTGATCGCCAGCAGCAGCGCAAACACAAGATGCACCACCGCGGTGTACAGCCCGCCGCAGATCAGCCAGATGATATTGCACAGGACCGCGAGACAGCCGGACCCGCCTGGCGCCGGAACGATCCTTTTACCAAACGGCCAGAGGACAAGCGCGGCCATTTTGAAACATTGCAAGCCAAAGGGAATACCTACGATGGTCATGCACAGCACGAACCCGCCGACGATGTATCCCACGGCGGCAAAGAGTCCGCCGCAAACCAACCATATAAGGTTCCCTATAAAATTCATAGGTTGAATATAGCAAATCCACAAAATAAATCGTGAACGGGAACACGAACTAATGTCCTGCTTCGTTATCTTTAAGCGATTATTAGCTAAGCTTACCAAATATTCCTATCAATGGCTACTGATTTGTACACTCCTATCTTGCTGCACCGTTTTGTGGACGAATTAACGGCTGGTCTGCTCCCTCGCGCCGTCAGCCGCAAAACGATCATCATCAACCAAATCGACCGGGAACTGGAATTGGGCACCGACGAGAACCTGCTGGCTTTCATTTTGTGGAACCTGCTGGACCGCGCCGTGGCCTGTACCCAAAACGAATGCATCCACGTCGAGTCGATGCGCGAAGGTGATGCAACGATGATCCGGGTCCGCAACGCCGGTGTCTATTTCTACCGCACATTGGCCGACAATTTCCGCCAGGTACAACACGCCGCGGAGAAACTCGGCGGGACGATCTCCGTCGACTACACCGTCGATACCTGCACCACGGTGGCGCTGACGCTCCGGGCCGCCTGAAGACCGCGCGGGACACGTGATCCCAAACGATGGCCGCCTGATGCCCGGGCTTTTCGCGCAACTGCAAAAAAAAGGGCCCCCTTTTGGAGACCCTCGCCGCACAACTATCTTTACTTAGTATCTGCTGCTGGAAAAATCGTTCCGGCGTTGGAAACTACCGCCCTTTCCGGCGCGGTCTTCCCGGGGTTTGGCAACGGATACGCCGATGTTCCTGCCATCGACGGTCGCCCCATCCAATTCCTGGATGGCTTTGCGGGCCGCTTCGTCATCCGACATTTCCACAAACGCAAAACCGCGGGATTTCCCCGCGAATTTGTCCATAATGACCTTGGCGGAAGTTACTTCGCCATACTCTGCAAAATAGTCACGCAAGTCGTCATCCGTGACGTTGAAGCTTAAATTCGAAATGTAAATGTTCATGCTAAAATTAACTGTTTAAAAATTTGACGCCGCAAAGGTACGCCATTTCAGCCGAATCACAATAAAGAAGTGCAATCAGGGACCGGAATTTGGGCGGCCGGTCACCTTATCTCAGCGCCGGCCGTGCGGTCTTCGCCGGCTTCCGCCACGTCGCACCATAAATAACAAAGGCTGCGAGCGTCAGCAGCGCGCCCCCCGCGCAAACGCCGGACCAAAGTCCCTTGTTCCACGCAAAAAGCCCGACGGCCGATCCCGCAGAAGTGCCGATGAAACTAACCGTCATGTATACCGTGTTCAGCCGGTTCCGCGCCGACGGGATCAGTGCATAGACGCGGCTCTGGTTGGAGACGTGGATACATTGCATCGCCAGATCGAGCAGGACGATCCCCGCGACCACGCCCCCGACGGTATTCGCCCACACATAAAAAATAACCCAGGAGGCCAGCAACAGCGCCAGGCCATAGCCGATCGTGATCCTCGGGTTTCGCCTGTCCGCGGAGCCACCGACCAGCGGCGCCGCCAACGCGCCCGCTGTCGCCGCGAGCCCGAAAAGCCCGATGATACCGCTGCCGAAATGAAACGGCGCGCCGGACAGATGGAGGACCATCGTCGTCCAGAACATGCCGAACGTCGCAAAGCCCAATGCGTTGATCCCAGCCGCTTCGCGGAGGACAGGCTGCTCCCGGGCAAGGGTCACCAGGGATCGCATCAGTGATCCGTAGGTTCCGCTGAAATCCGGCCTGCTGACGGGAAAGGCCAACCGGATGATCACCAGCAATAAAAAGGTAACGGCTGCCGCCACCCAGAACATTCCCCGCCATCCGAGCCACGCACCGACAAACCCGCTCAGGGTCCTGGACAGCAGGATGCCGATGAGCAATCCGCTCATGACGGTACCGATCACTTTCCCCGTCCTCGAGGGGGCCGCAAGATGCGCGGCCATGGGCAGGACCAACTGCGGAATGACACAGGTGGCGCCGATCAGCACGCTGGCGATCTCCAGCGTCGCCAGGTTGGGCGCGCAGGCGGCGAGGACCAGCGCTCCGACCGCGAATGCCGCCATCCAGACGATCTGTCCGCGGCGCTCGACCTTATCGCCCAGCGGAACAAAGAAAAGGAGGCCCAGCGCATACCCGAGCTGGGTAAGGAACGGAATGTTCCCGCCCTCGCTTTCGCGGATCCCGAAACTTTTTGCGATCAGCACGATCAGGGGCTGACAATAATAGATGTTGGCGACAATCAGGCCGGTACATACAGCCATTATCACGATATGTGTCCTGCTTAACGCGTCCTTCGGCGTCTCTTGCATAATGCGGGCAAAGGTACGATCCGGACGATCGCCGTCTATTGTCAAAATATTGTCAAATATTGCGCGATCTGTATTCCATAATTCCCTACCTTGGAGGGACCAAAATTATCCAAATGTTCCACTACAAAAAATTCTCAGTCGTTGCCGCGCTCCTTGCCCTGACCGCGATCGGCATCTCCGCCATGCGGCCGGCAGACGACAAGCCGCGGAAAATGAACCTCAAGGTGCTCCCGAAACATATCAGTCACGACGACCTGATGAAGACGATGGATGCCTTTAAAGCCGCCCTTGGCGTAAAATGTAACTTCTGCCATGCCCAATCCGCCGACAGCAGCGCTCATCACCTCGATTTCGCCAGCGATGCGAAACCCGAGAAGAATATCGCCCGCCACATGTACACGATGGTGGGGAAGATCAACAAGAAATTTTTCAAGGACGTCAAGGATGACAGCGGACAGTCGGTGCAAGTCGTGACCTGCATGACCTGCCACCACGGTAGCCCGCATCCAGAAGGCGGCGCAAAATAATTGGACCCGGTTTGACATCGGCGGCCGCGCATTCCATGCGCGGCCGCCTTCATTTTGCCCCTGCAGGACCCGTTCCTGCCGGGCGCACAATCATAAAATGCCTAAATTTGGCCCGCGTAACGCTATTCAATCATGTAACAATACAATCCTGGTAATGGCAAACACCAACTTCAAATTCGGAATGATAGGCCTCGGCGTCATGGGACGCAACCTGCTGCTCAATATGGCCGATCACGGCTTTGCAGTAGTCGGCTTTGACAAGGACGCACAGAAGACAGCTACGCTTGAATCCTCTGCTACGCCCGGAACTACCGTCAAGGGGGTCAACACGCTGGCGGAAATGGTCAAAAAGCTCGAGAAGCCCCGCCGGATGATGATGCTGGTGCCCGCGGGCAAACCCGTCGATGACGTGATCCATGATCTCCTCCCGCTGCTGGACCGGGGAGATATCGTGATCGACGGCGGCAACTCTCACTATACCGATACCCTGCGGCGCGTGACGTTCATGGAAGAAAAGGGGTTCCATTTCATGGGTGTCGGGATTTCCGGCGGCGAGCAGGGCGCCCGCACCGGTCCCAGCATCATGCCCGGGGGCGACCCGGAGGCCTGGCTCCATGTCCGTCCGCTCCTGGAAGCCGTGGCGGCCAAGGTCGACGGCGAGCCCTGCGTCGCGCATCTCGGCAAAGGCGCGGCAGGTCACTATGTAAAAATGGTGCACAATGGCATCGAATATGCGATCATGCAGCTGATCAGCGAGTCCTACGACCTGCTGCACCGCGGCCTTGGGCTGAACAACGACGAGTTGTACAAGATATACAAGAACTGGAACGAAGGGGAGCTCCAATCCTTCCTGATCGAGATCACCCGCGATATCTTCCGGAAAAAAGACGACAAGACGGACAACATGCTCGTGGACATGATCCTCGACAAGGCCGGTGCGAAGGGTACGGGAAAATGGACCTCCCAGGACGCGATGGACCTCGGCGTTCCGATCCCCGTCATCGACATGGCGGTCTGCATGCGCGAGCTCTCTGCTTATAAAGACGAACGGTCCCAGGCGGCTACGCTGTACAAAATGCCGGCAACGGATATCCCCGTTCCGCAGGAGGTCTTTATCCAGCAGGTCCAGGACGCGCTGTATTTCGCGGTCATCATCAGCTACGCACAAGGCCTGGCCCAGCTGCACATCGCATCCGGGGAGCTGGGAATGGACATCCCCATGCAAGACGTCGTGAAGGTGTGGCGGGGCGGATGTATCATCCGTTCTTCCCTCCTGCCCGTATTCTTCACGGCATTTCAAAAAAACCCGCAATTGCCGAATATCCTGCTCGAGCCCGGCATCGCGCAGACGCTCCAGGCAAAGAAACTCAGCCTCCGCAACGTGATCATCCATGCCGTGCATCTCGGGTACCCCGTTGCCGGCCTGATGTCCGCCCTGAGCTATTTCGACGCTTACCGGAGCGAACGCATGCCGACCAATCTCATCCAGGCGCAGCGCGACTACTTCGGCGCCCACACCTATCAACGGATCGACCAGCCCGGCATATTTCACACGGAATGGAATAAATAAGAAAAACCATCGACGCAACAGACCCATATGTCAAATCACAAACAACCACCCGCCTCCCTGATCTTCATTTTCGGCGGTAGCGGCGACCTCAACTACCGCAAGCTTTCGCCGGCGCTATACAATCTTTTCATCGACGACTGGATGCCCGAAAAATTCGGGATCATCGGGATCGGCCGCAGTCCCTATAACGACGAGGATTATCGCAAACGCCTGCTCAACGGGATACAGCAGTTTAGCCGCCGCAAGGGTGAAGCCAACGGCCACTGGGACGACTTTTCGAAACACATCTCCTACCTGCAGATGGATGCCGAGAAGGACAACGACTATAACAAGATCAGCGAGATCATCAGGAGCAAGGAAGCAGAAATGGGCGTCCATCCGAATATCATTTTCTATCTGTCGGTCGCACCCCAGCTGATGCCCGATATCGCCAGGAAACTGGGGGCGCTCAAGGTTTGTTCCGAGACCACTTCGACGCGCCTGGTGTTCGAAAAGCCCTTCGGTCACGACCTGACAAGCGCGCACGAACTGAACGCCCTGCTGATGAGCATGTTCAAGGAAGAACAGATCTACCGCATAGACCACTACCTCGGGAAGGAGTCGGTGCAGAATATCCTCTCCCTCCGTTTTGCCAACGCCCTGTTCGAGCCGATCTGGAACCGGCATTATATCGAACACGTACAGATCACCGCGGCGGAAACGGTCGGCGTCGAAGGACGCGGCGGGTATTATGAAAATTCCGGCGCATTGCGCGATATGGTCCAGAACCATATCCTGCAGCTCATGTGCATGATCGCGATGGAAGCGCCCGTTTCGTTTGAAGCCAACGAGATCCGGAACAAGAAGGTCGACGTGCTCAATGCCATTCGCAAGATCAGCAAGGAGGACGTCAACCAGTACGCCGTCCGGGGTCAGTACGCCGAGGGTTGGATAAAGGGTGAAAAAGTTCCCGGCTACAAAAGCGAGAAGAGCGTCAACCCGAACTCCAACGTCGAGACATTCGCAGCCGTGAAGTTCTATATCGATAACTGGCGTTGGCAGGACGTCCCCTTCTATGTCCGGACGGGGAAGCGGATGAACCAGAAGACCACCAACATCACGATCCAGTTCAAAAAGGCGCCCAGTTATGCCTTCCCGCCGGAAGCCGCCGAGACCTGGCGCGCCAACCGGCTGACCATCAGCATCCAGCCCGAAATGGAAGTGCGGCTGCGTTTCCAGGCAAAACGGCTTGGCCAGTCCATGACGCTCAACCCCGTCGACATGATCTACAATCCGGAAGACGACAGCCACGAACCGGAAGCATACGAAACCCTGCTGCTCGACGTCATGGAAGGGAATCCGACCCTCTTCATGCGGGCCGACCAGGTCGAAGCCGCCTGGAAGATCGTCATGCCGATACTCGAAACCTGGGAAAGCCGGCCGCCGCTGGATTTTCCCAACTATACGCCGGACTCCTGGGGAGCTGAAGATGTCGAAGCGCTGATCGCGAGGGACGGCCACAACTGGATCACCATCCCCCAATCATGACGCGCCGTCGCCCAACGGCGCGCAACTGCGCCCAACGACGCGCAACCACCTCAATGGTGCCCAACGGCGCCCAACCATAACCCCGCCACCCTGCCACCAAAAAATAGCGCTCATGCCATTACACATCTACGACAACCCCGACGAAATGAGCCATGCCGTCGCGGCCTGGATCGCCGACTGCATCGCCGCGACGCTCGCAAAGCAGGACCGGTTCACCATCGCGCTGTCAGGCGGCAGCACGCCGAAGGCGCTGCATAAATTGCTTGCCGCATCGCCTTTGAAGGAGAAGATCGACTGGTCGAAACTACATGTTTTCTGGGGGGACGAGCGGGCGGTGCCGTTCTCCGACGGCCGCAATAATGCAAAGATGGCGTACGACACGCTGCTCCGGTTCGTGCCGGTGCCGGCGGCCCAGATCCACATCATGCGGACGGATATCCCGCCGGAGGAATCGGCCCGGGAATACGAAAAGCTCCTGCATAGCTGCTTCGGCCCTGATGGACCCAGCTTTGACCTTGTCCTGCTGGGGATGGGTGACGACGGCCATACGCTCTCGCTCTTTCCCGGAACCGCCGCGGTACACGAAGAAAAGGCCTGGGTCATTGCCTTTTTCCTGGAGGCGCAGGATATGTTCCGCATCACCCTCACCAAAGCGATCGTCAACCGGGCTTCGAAAATTGCCTTCCTGACGGTGGGTACCGGCAAGGCACATGCGTTAAAGGAGGTTTGCCAGGGACCGCCCGACCCCGACCGCTATCCTTCGCAGGTGATCCGCCCGGTCAGCGGCGAGCTGCATTGGTTCGTCGATGCCGCCGCGGCCGCCGAACTAAAATGATCAGAAGATATTCCCGAGGATATCCGTCGTCAGTTTCCTGTCGCCGCGGGTCCAGAAATCGTTGGGCGGGGGAAATTCGTTGATATTGTACCCGCCATGCGCATCGAAGTCGAAGAGAGCATGACACCGGCCGCCGATCACCAGCGCGGCCTTTAACCAATCCCTGGACCACACGATCTGCAGACGGACCGACTCCGTGATCCGCGCGTCCTCGCCCCGATCGTCGATATGCAGGGCATCCAGCACGCGCACCCCCGATCCTTCGCCTTCCTGCTCGACAGCGTAAAAATAAGCAGTATCGCCGTCATCTTCGAAGACGACGCCGTACGCATTTTCCGGGGAGAGGCTTTCCAGGAACAGATCCGCTCCCGGCGCCCATTCCCGCTCCTGCATGAGATATCCTTTCATGATCCGGCCTTGATTTGATTCAGCCAATCCACGATGCCCAGGTAGATCTTTTGCGCCACCGCTTTTCTGAATGCCGGCCGCATGATCCGCTTCTCGTCGGCCGGATTGCTCAGAAAGGCGACCTCGACCAGCACATTCGGGTAATCGGTAGGCCCGCTGAGCGCGAAATTGAAACTGCCTATGTTGCCAAACTCCTTCAGGCCCAGCGTCAGCATCCTCCCCAGGATGGCCTCGCTGAGCGGCCGGAAACCGGGATACCGATAATAGGTGCTGGTGCCGGAAACCGTGTCGGAGTTTGCCGAATTCAGATGAATGCTCACGAGCAGCTGCGAGTCATAGGCCTTCAGCATCGCGATCCGTTCGGGCATGGTCAGCGAAGTGTCCTTGCTGCGGGTCATCAATACGTTCTTCACCCCTGCAGCCTTCAGGATCTTCCTCAGCTGCTCCGCGATCAGGAGTGTATATTCCTTTTCGGCGATATGCGTCCCGACCCCGGTGGCGCCGGCATTGTCCCCGCCATGCCCGGCGTCTATCGCGATCCGCAGCCGGCGGATATCCAGCACCCGCGGCTGACGGCGGATGCGCACGATCAGCTTTTTGCCGGTACTGTCGTAGGCAATGCTATATCCCCAGTGCTGCGCGTGCCGCAGCTGGATATACACGCGGAACACGTCGTCCTCCACCTGTTCGTACCAGGTATTCCTCACTTCCCGTGCCGATCGCAGCTGCATGATCCAGTTGGTATTGCTATTGATCCCGAAGATATCCACGGCCACCCGTGACGGATCGAGCAGTTGTGCGCTCCGGTACGGATACCGGTCGTCCAGGCTGATCGCCACATAGTCCGACGCCGAATCGCCGTACACTTTTATACTGCCGCTGAGATGCGGGTTGTGCGGCGGGGGTCTGTAAGCCACTTTGGCCAGCAGGACCAGGTTGGCCTTCGCGATATACGCGAAATGACTGGCGGAGAGCCGCACCTTGTAGTCGGACCCGAGACTGTCGACGACGTTGATCACGATCCCGGAATCCAGGTAGCCGATCCTGGCGCCGCCCAGCCGGTCCGTTCCTATCCCGTAACCCATCGCGGGCAATTGTCCCGTCGTCCGCGCCAGCCAGACGCTGTCCTGTGAAAAGCCACTGCACGCGGCCGTTAGTACCAGCAGAAATAAGAATATAGCGCGCCGCATCCCTACAGGGGATATTTATTGTCGGAAATCAGCTTATCGGCGATCCTTCTCCTTGCCTCCTTGCTGTTGAAGGGATCGGCCTTGGTGAATCTCTTCAACCCCAGCAGCATCATTCGCTGCTCGTCGCCATCCGCGAACGCATTGATCGCGTCCCTGCCGGATTTAGCGATGCGGTCGGCCGCGTCGTAGAGGTTGGTCCGCATCATATCCAGTTCAAATGCGGCGGCCGCCTCTCCCCGCTGGTCCGTGAGTTTCCACGCCCGCAGCAACGCGCTTTCCGCCACAAACGTATCGATGACCATATCGGCGATATGCATCAGGAGCTCCTGCTCGCCCTCGATCTTGTTCATCAGCTTCTGCACCGCCGCACCCGCGGTCAGCAGGATGGCTTTTTTGAAGTTGAGGATGGCGCGGCGTTCTCTCGCAAAGGGCCCCTCTTCCCCGCCGCCAGAATCCGGAATGCTCACCAGTTCCCTCGAGACCGCCAGCGCGGGCGCCATGATGTCGAGACGACCTTTCATCGCGCGTTTCAGCATCATATCCACGGTCAGCAGCCGGTTGATCTCATTGGTGCCCTCGTAAATGCGGTTGATCCTGCTGTCCCGGTAGGCCTTTGAGATGATATATTCGTCGCTGTACCCGTTCCCCCCATGGATCTGTACGCCCTCGTCCACGACAAAGTCCAGCATCTCGCTGCCGACGACCTTCAGGATCGCGCATTCGATGGCGTATTCCTCAGCGGCGCCCAATACCGCTTCATTAAACGGCTTTCCGGCGCCCGCCAGGCTGACCTCCTTGTCGTCGATCCATTTGGCCGTCCGGTACAATGCGCTTTCGACGGTCCACATCCGGATCGCCATCTCCGCCAGTTTGTGCTTGATGGCGCCGAAGCTGGCGATGGGCGTTTTGAACTGTTCCCTTGTCCGCGCATACTGGATACAGGTCGTTTCCGCACGTTTGGCGCCGCCGAGCGCCGCGGCGCAAAGTTTCAGCCGGCCGATGTTTAAGATATTGAAGGCGATAACGTGTCCTTTGCCGATCTCCCCGAGCAGGTTTTCCGCCGGCACCTTGCAATCCTGGAAGTACAACTGGACCGTGGACGATCCCTTGATTCCCATCTTGTGCTCCTCCGGGCCCTGCGTGAAGCCCTCGAACCCTCTTTCGACGATAAAGGCGGAGAACTTATCGCCGTCGATCTTGGCGAAAACGGTATAGATATCCGCAAAACCGCCGTTGGTGATCCAGCACTTCTGGCCATTCAGCAGGTAGTACTTGCCGTCGGCCGACAGCTTTGCCGTCGTCTTCGCACCAAGCGCGTCGCTCCCGCTATTGGGTTCGGTCAGGCCGTAGGACCCCTTCCATTCGCCTGTGGCCAGCTTCGGGATATATTTCTGCTTTTGTTCCGGCGTTCCGAAATACAGGATGGGCAGGGTGCCGATCCCGGTATGCGCCGATACGCCGACCGAGAAGGAAAAGCCGCCGCCCAACCCTTCGTTGACGAGCGTCGCGGTGATAAAATCCTTGCCGAGGCCCCCGTATTCCTCCGGTACCGCGGCGCCGAGCAGACCCTGGTCGCCCGCCTTGTCGATGAGCGATGGCATCAGACCCGGTTCCAGCTTATCGATCCTGTCGATCACCGGCAATACTTCCGAATCCAGGAAGGCATTGCACATGTCCTTGACCATCTGCTGCTCTTCGTTATAATCCTCGGGAATAAAACATTCAAACGGCGAGCTCTCCTTTACCAACCATTCCCCTCCTTTCAGGGCCTGGGTCTTTTCAGTCGATGCACTCATAGATAATAGTTTTTTTTGAACATGATAAATCGTCAATTCATCGAAGATTGTCATATACGACCTGCAATACTTCCTTGCAGATGTCGATCCGTTCCGGCGCAACCCCTTCCAGCGCTTCGACCAGGGTCGCCTCGGCCAGCGCCATCGTTTCCTCCTGCAGCCGTTGCGCCTGTTTGGTCAGGTAGATGAGGTTGATCCGGCGGTCGTTCTCGGCCGGCACCCGCTTCACCAACTGCTGTTTTTCCAGGTTGTCGACCAGCCGGGTGATGCTGGGTTTATCCCGGAAGGTCGCGACGCAAAGCTCCTGCTGGCTCTTACCATCTTCTTTCCACAATTGGTACAACACGCTCCATTGTTCGATCGTGATCTTCAACCCCGCCGCGCCGAATTTCTTCTGGAGGTTGCGGGCAATGGCGGTGCTGGCCTTTCCTGTGATAAAGCTGTACAGTTCCCCTTTCCTGAATTGGTTGTTTGACATACAGTTAGATAAACAACTAAATAAATCTACGATATTTTTCCCGGATTTTCTAAAAAAATTGACATAACTTTAGATCGAATTTCCCCACTGTTGTAAGATTCCCGCATCCTCCCAAAGATCGCATCCTCTGATCTCCGCTTGATTTTCCCGTTAATGCAGGCTTTGATCCGATCCCTGTAAGCTTGTCAAACCATCTATATGCGTAATCTTCTGCTCTTTCTCTGCGGGGCGCTCCTGCTATCCCTCTGCGGCACCCCGGCCTCCGCACAATCGAGAAAATATGTGATCGCCGTGATCGGCTCGTCCACCGCCGTAGGAACGGGCGCCACACCGATCGACAGTTCCTGGGTCAACCTGACCAAAGCCTATTTCAAGGGGCTTGGCGACATTGACACGATCTATAATATCGCCCTCGGCGGACAGACCACCTATCCGGGCATGCCCACCGGTTTCGTTCCGCCGGCCGGCCGGCCCTCCCCCGATACCGCCAGGAACATTACGAAGGCCCTTTCCTTCAACCCGGACGTGGTCCTGGTGAACTTTCCGACCAACGACGCGGCCGCGGACTACACGCTGAAAGAGACGATGACCAATCTGCGCGCCATCTATGCCGCCGCCGTCGCCGCCGGCAAAATCGCTTTTATCACTACCAGCCAGCCGAGAACTTCTTTGTCCACCTCGCAGAAGCAGTTGTTGAAGACGATGCGCGATTCGGTCAATGTCGAATTCGGGAACAACAGCCTGAACTTCTACGATCCGATCGTCGCGGCGGATTCCTTCAACATCAATCCCATCTACAATTTTGACGGTACGCACGTCAATAACGCCGGGCACCGCGTGCTCTTCCAGGTAGTCAAGGCAAAGGGCATCTTGTCGGGCATCATTCCATTACCCCTGACGCTCCTGAGCTTTTCCGCCTCGACCGCGAATGGTGTGGTGCGCCTGGGCTGGAGCTTTACCGATGCGGCCGGTCCCCTGCAGGTGGTGGTTCAGCGCAGCGCCGACGGGAAGGACTTTGCCGATCTCGCGCGGCAAACCGACCAGACCGCGCCCGGTGTTGCCAAAGCCAGCTGGACGGACGATAACCCGTTGCCCGGGAAAAGCTGGTACCGGATCCAGTACAGCGACACGCACCTCACCGGTTACTCGCGCATCGTGGAGGCCGACATGGCCGCCGTCGCCTGGGGCATCGGAAAAGTCTATATGACCGGTTCTTCGGAGATGCGGGCGGAGATCGACAACCCGGTCCCGCAATCGGCTACGGTGTCGGTCTTTAGCCAGGCCGGCACGCTAGTCTTTCGGCAGGGTTACCGGTTGGCCGCGCCGGCTGCGGTGATTACCATCCCAGCCGGCCGCTGGGCTTCCGGCGCGTACTTCCTGCGCATCATAACCGACCAGGGGAATTCCGCAACGAGCGGCTTTGTAAAATTCTGAGCCGGCCGCCGGGAAAAATGGTGTAAACTTGGTCATGCATCCGCCGGTCGGAACTCAACTGCCCTATCGATCCTCCCGGATTTACTACTATTCGTGGGGATCGGGTCCGCGCCTCCTGTTTGCCTTTCACGGCTATGGCGAGTCTGCCGCTTCGTTTGCCTTCCTCGGCGCCGCGCTCGACCCTTCCTTCACGCTGGTAGCGATCGATCTTCCCTTTCACGGCCAAACCGAATGGCGGGAGGGGACAGTGTTGTATCCCGAGCAACTGTATTCGATCATGGAATCGATAGCAGGAGACCTCGGTCGCCGAAGCTTTAGCGAAGGAGACATCGGTCGCCGAAGCTTTAGCGAAGGCGACCCCCCCCTACCCTGGGCCCTGCTCGGCTACAGCATGGGCGGCCGCATAGCGCTTCAACTTTTCCAAAACCACCCCGATCGTTTTGACCGGCTCGTGCTCATGGCGCCGGACGGGATGACCGTCAATCCCTGGTATTGGCTCGCCACGGCGACAACACCCGGCAGCCTCGTGTTCCGTTGGTCCATGCGCCATCCGGGCTGGTTATTTCTCACCCTTCGCTGCGGCCACACTCTTCGGCTGGTCAACCCGAGCATCTATAAATTTGCGGTCCATTACATCGACGACCGCAAGGTCAGGCAGGAGCTCTATACCCGCTGGATGGCCATGAGGAAGTTTCGTCCCCGGTTGTCGCGGATCGCCGGGCTCGTGCGGTCGCGGCGGACGCCGGTCAGTCTTATTTACGGAAAATTTGACCGGATCATCCGCTGGGAACGCGGCGAGAAATTTAGCGGCCGATGCGCGGGAGCCTGCCAGCTCCTGGTGGTGGACGCCGGCCACCAGCTCCTGCGTTCGCAATACCTGCCGGTGATCCTGCCATTGCTCGGCTGACGGGTTTTGCGCTATATTTACGGTCTATCCGCCATGCTGATGGTATTGTCAACGATCCTGGTCTGCAGCCTCCTCGCCGCCTATGGCGTCCTGATCGCCTGGTATCGCCGGCTCTGGCTGGCCATACCTGAGTTCGAGCCAACCGCCGGGGCGGCCCGCACCCGCATGTCGATCGTCATCCCCGCGCGCAATGAAGAAGCGAACATCGGCCGCTGCATAGAGAGCCTTCTTTCCCAGTCTTACCCGATGGAGCTCTACGAGGTGATCGTCGTCGACGACCATTCGACGGACGGGACCAGGGGAATCGTCACCGCGCTGCAGGCTTCCGCTCACAACCTCGTGTATGCGTCGCTGGACACGGAAGGTGGCGCACATAAGAAGCGGGCCATCGAGACGGGGATCGGCATCGCAAGCGGCGACCTCATCGTGACGACGGACGCGGACTGCCTGGCCCACCCGGATTGGCTCCAAACGTTGGCCGCCTTTTATGAAGAAAAACGCGCCAGGTTTATCGCCGCCCCCGTCCGGATGGGGAAGCCGGGTCTTCCCCACTCGGCGCTTTCCACCTTCCAGATCCTCGATTTTATTACGCTGCAGGGGATAACCGGCGCGGCGGTCTCGGCCGGGTTCCACTCGATGTGCAATGGTGCCAACCTCGCCTATGAAAAAAAGGCCTTCGAGACGGTCGGCGGTTTCCGGGATATCGACGACATTCCGTCGGGCGACGACATGCTGCTGATGCACAAGATCTATCTTCAATATCCCGATTCGGTCCATTTTCTGAAAAGCCGGTCGGCCATCGTCTCGACTGCGCCTGAGAAGACGTTTAGCGCCTTCGTCCACCAGCGTGTCCGGTGGGCCAGTAAGGCGGACCGGTATGACGACAGGCGCATTTCCAGGGTGCTGGTGCTGGTCTATGCCCTCAACGCGGCCATGCTGGTGTTGCTGGTGGCGGCCTGCTTCAACCGCTGGTGGCTTTGGGTATTCCTGGGCGGCATCCTGTTCAAGACGCTGGTCGAATATCCTTTCGTGAAAAACGTCGCCGGCTTTTTCGGTCAGCGCGCCCTGATGAACTGGTTTGCGGTGCTGCAACCCTTTCATATCGTCTATATCGTGGTGGTCGGCTGGATGGGTAAATTCGCGGGCTATCGCTGGAAGGGCCGGACGGTAACAAAACGGAAGGGCCGTGCAATTTCAAACCAAAAGGACCGCAGCGTGCCCACTGGAGGGGCCGTACAATAACAAAATGATGCAACGACAGATAGGAAAACGTCTCCTGCGCAACAAAGGCGCCCTCTTTGGGCTGATCGTCATCGGGGCTTCAGTAGTGGTCGCGGTCTTTGCTTACTTTATTGCCCCGGACGGGTCGCCCGACGCCAACCGGATCATCGTGGAGATCGGCGGCCGTCCGCCTGGGTTCCATCAATTGTTCCTTCCCCTGACAAAAGAGCAACCGCCCGCGCCGGTAGGTTTTTTTCATCGGCTGCTCTATGGCCGCGAAGATCGTTTCGACTACATCCCCATCGATTCTTACAAACTGGAAAAGGACAGCCTGATCGTTCAGAAATTTGTCGACGAAGGCCTGGAGGAACGCATGGCCTGGCCGTTGCCTTCACCCCGCCTGGCCGGAACGACGGGCCCGGCCCCGTGCGGCATCCGGACCCTGCATTTCTGGTTGGGCACAGACAAGTACGGCCGCGATATCCTCAGCCGGCTCCTGATCGGCGTACGCGTCAGCCTGGCGGTGGGTTTGGTGACGGTGCTGTTGTCCTTAAGCGTCGGCGTGCTGCTGGGTGCGCTGGCCGGATATTTTGGCGGCCGCACCGATGAGATCATCCTTTGGCTGATCAACGTCATTTGGAGTATTCCGACCCTGCTGCTGGTCTTTGCGATCATGTTGCTGCTGGGAAAGGGGTTCTGGCAGGTCTTTATTGCGATCGGGCTGACGCTCTGGGTGAATATCGCGCGAATCGTCCGCGGCCAGGTCCTTGCGCTTCGCGAGCGAGAGTATGTCGAAGCGGCGAAAGCGTTGGGGTATTCACATGCCCGCATTCTTTTCCGGCACATCCTGCCGAATGTCATGGGGCCGGTGTGGGTGGTCGCTGCTTCCAACTTCGCCTCTGCGATCGTCATAGAGGCGGGCCTGAGCTTCCTCGGCATCGGCGTGCAACCCCCCGAACCGAGCTGGGGCCTGATGATCAAGGAAAATTATAATTTTATCATCACCCACAATCCCATGCTGGCCCTGGCGCCCGGGATCGCGATCATGTTGCTGGTGCTCGCGTTCAATATGTTGGGAAATTCTTTGCGGGATATCCTGGATAACAAAAACTAAACAGGCCCTTCACTCCTTGAAGACCTGTACATTCCTGTTGAAACTCTCATCGAGCGAGATAAAGGTTTCCGTGCGCTCGATCCCCTTTATTTTCTGCAATTCATCGTGCAGGACATGGCGGAGTTGGGTGATGTCCTTGCACACGATCTCGGCGAACATGCTGTAATTACCGGTTGTATAGTTGAGCCGTACGATCTCTGGGATTTTATGGAGTTCCCGCGCGACGCTGTCATACAGGGAGCTTTTTTCGAGATAGATGCCGATAAAAGCGATCACGTCATAACCGAGTTGCCGCAGGTCTACGTGCAATTTTGTACCTTTAACTACCGACAGTTCCTGCAGCTTCTTGATCCGTACGTGAATCGTGCCTCCCGAGACAAATAGCTTCTTTCCTAATTCTGCATAGGAAATCTCCGCATTGTCCATCATTTCATGGATAATTTGCAGGTCCAATTTGTCGAGATTCAATTTTATAGCCATCTTGAAGGGTGTTTTTAAAATTTATCTACATTATACTGTAAATATTTGAATAATATTTAAAATAAAAAAATTTTTGTTCAAAAATCGCAAAAATTTCGCCCCTTTCCTTAATTTTACTTCAACAAGCTATCCGGCGTCATTATCCGGCGCCTCCCGATAGAAAGATTGTGGAGTGATGAAATTTGGCAGACATGCCCCCTTGTCTCGGGGGTGGGGATCCGGGATAAACATAGTGTAATGCCGAATCCGACCAACATCGGGTCCGACTGGGGTTGACCACCACACATTGCGCTATTGCTAACTGCCCCGTGGAGGTTCGACTCCTCCCTCTACAGCGATAATAATCTGAGCTAGTGTCCCGTCGAAAGGCGGGGCTTTTTTTTTGCGCCGGCCTTACCGATAGCCCCGATGGGCCGCTGATTTACAAGTCGGCGATATCCCCCGCCCAAATCTTCCGGCATTATTTTGCTAAAAACTCCCAAAAGTTAGTCCGCCGACCTGCCTGGCCCGACCGCTGCGCCCAAACCGGCAATATTTCCCCGCCATTTACTATCTTCAGCAAGAATCTCCTGCACATGAAAAAATACTGGTGGCTGTTTCTGATCGGCGGTCTGACCGCCTGCTATATCATCTTCAGTTTCCTCGGCATCCTCCGGTTCTATTATGTTCCGACGGGCTCGAACGAGCCGAATATCCGACCCCGTGCCTGGATCCTGGCGACAAGGCTTTCGGGCCCGAAGCCCCTCGATTTCATCTGCTATCACCATGGGCCTTTCGAAGGCGCACCGGCCAGCATCTGGGTAAAACGGCTTTGCGGCATACCTGGGGATACGGTAAAAATGGTCGACGGGATCCTGTGGGTAAACGGACACAACGCAGATTCATCCCTCAACCTAAAAATGGGATTCGTCCTCCCTGCGGGCGAACTGAAGAAACTCGGTGAAGGATATTTCGCCGACGAGCTGGACCAACCACAAAGGGTGGGTAACAATGCGGATTCGGTTTATGCAAATATTGGGACGACCGACTTTAGGAAGGATGGCCTGAAAGGCCGGTTCGCTATCGACACGACGACCATTGAGGAGATGAAATCGCTATTCGGTAAGGCGGGCACGCGGGACAATTTTGGCCCCTTCGTGGTGCCTCCCGGGAAATTCTTCGTACTGGGCGACAACCGCCACAGCTCCGCCGACTCCAGATACACGGGTTTCATCGATCGACAGGACTACCGCGGAACGGTCTGCGGGATTTACTAATTTTGCGCCCTATGGGGCAAAAGAAACTGATCCGCTTCGAGGCCATCAAGTCGTTCCCGAACGTGCTGCAATATCCTCCGGACATGGCCGGCAAATGGGCGGAATTTTTTCATAACGACCATCCGCTGACGCTGGAGCTGGCCTGCGGGAAGGGAGAATACACGATCGGCCTGGCGAAAATGTACCCGGACCGGAACTTTCTGGGCGTGGACGTAAAAGGCAACCGGATCTATATCGGTGCGAAACACGCGCTGCAGAACGGGCTGGCCAATGCCGCTTTCCTCCGGACCCAGATCGACCAGCTGGGGGCGTATTTTAAAAAAGGCGAGGTCAGCGAGATCTGGCTTCCCTTTCCCGATCCGCAGCTGCGAAAGTCGAGAGTAACGCGCCGTCTGACCCACCCCAAATTCATCCGGCTGTACCAGCAGATCCTCGCGCCGGGCGGACGCGTCCATTTGAAAACCGATTCCCCGGTCATGTATCAATTCACCAAATGGGTGGCGGAAATGTACGGACTGCCGATCCTGGAAGACATCCCGGAAGTGATCGCTGGCCATCCGGATCCGCACCTCGGCATCTGCACGCACTATGAGGCCCTCGATATCGCCCAAAGCAAGCGGGTGCACTACCTTTGTTTCACCCTACCTGCCCGGCCCCTGCCTGCCATGGACGAGCAACTGCTCGAAAGGGTCCGCACGGAAGAACCCACGCCGCTCGCCAGGCCATCCAGGCCGCCGCGGGTAAGAAAAAGGAGCGAATGAAACAATTGATCGAGCACGTCGATTTCTATTACAACGAAGCGGGGCTGATGGTGATGACCGAAAAATACCTCCTCGAACGCGGCTATTGCTGCGGCAACGGCTGCCTCCACTGTCCATTCGGCTATGAAGGCGTCCCCGAGCCCGGCCGGTCCCGGCTGCTGGCCGCCAGGAACGCGCGCCGCCGCGACAACCGCGACGACCCCGACTCTCTTTAACGCCGGCCCCTTTTACCCCGACCCTCTTTAACGCCGGCCCGCGTCCTTAACCCGGCGGTCCTCAGTAATATGGGCTGATCATGATATAGACCACCACGCCGGACACGGCCACATACAACCAGAGCGGCCAGGTGATCTTCGCCAGCCGGCGGTGCTGGGAAAACTTGCGCTGGTAGGCCCGCTGCAGCGTGAACAGCACGAACGGGATGATGATCCCGGACAGGAGAATATGCGAAGAAAGGATCACGTAATAAATATACCGCACGGCGCCCGCCTGCTGCTTCTCGGCCGCGCTCAGGATGCCGTCATGGTTCAGATCGCCATAGCGCACCGAAGGATTCGAAGCGTGGTAGATGATGTAGGAAACCAGGAACAAGGTGCTCAGCGCGATGGCGATCCAGTTCACGGTCCGGTGCGCGTGCACCTGCCCGTGCCGGATCAGGTAGAGGCTGAGACAAAGCAGGATAGCGGTCGTGGAATTGAGGATGGCATGAAAAAGGGGTAGGGACCGGGTATTGAACCCCACATTGATCTTCGCCTGCGGCGCCAGGATCAGGAACGCGACCGCCGCCGGAATGGCCACGGACACGAAAATGATCGCTTTTGTAAAATTGCGTTGCGCCAGTGTGCCGCTCATATCGGTGATTTAGCTGAGTTTCGTATCCTTCTTCCGGCTGAAGTAAATGACCCCCGCAATCGTCCCCAGCAGAATGATCGCGATCGGGATCCGCATAGGCCTGAGTTCGTCGAATACGGTGGACTTGCGGTTCTTATCCTTTTCGAGCATAATGAAGACCATATCGTTGCTCAGCCTTTTGAGCGCCGCGGTGTCCGTACCATGGTAATATCCGCGGATCACCCGGTCCTTGTCGAGCAGGGCGATATAATCGGTGTGAACGAAATTGGAGTCGACGCTGACGCTATCCTGCAGCCCGAGTTTCAACTCCTTCAACGCGAAATCGTAGATGGTCTTCTTCGGCCCGGTCAGCATCCACCAGACATCCGAATTGACGCCGTATTTGTCGGCATATCGCCGCAGGACGGACGGGGAGTCGTGCGCGGGATCGACGGTCAGCGACAGGAACTGGACAAAATTGGTATCGGCCGCATCGGCGCGCTTCGCATTGTCGGAGGCGAAAAGCGCATCCTGCATATGCCGCATGTTCCGGGTCAGGATCGGGCAGATGCTGGCGCAATGGGTGAAGAAAAAATCGATACAGATGACCTTTCCCTTGAGGGAATCCAGAGAGACCGTATCGCCGAGCTGATTGACCAGGCGAAGGTTCGCCACTTTATGCCAAATGGTGTCGGAGACTTCTTTGCCGTCCTTGATCCTGGTGACGACGGAGTCCGGAAAATACCGGGGGGGCATCGCTACGCCATAGGTGTTTGCAATCCCATAAAAGACCAGCGGCACAATGACCGCGATACAAATTGCCAACCACGATTTCTTACTCACTTTGCATTGGTTTTTTTACATGGCCCCGCCGCCGGAGCCCGCCGCATGGCCCGCGAACATGGTCCGCCTATTCCGGCGAATTAGGCTTTTCAGCAGGCTGTTCGACCTTGACCTTGCTCTGGTCGGCATAATGCCGGTCGTACCGGTTGCGCAACGCATTGTACGACGCGCCGTCGATCATGAAGGCCAGAATGAACCAGATAAACAGACAGGCCGGCACGGCGATCGTCATGATCATGTTCTTGATCTCATGCCGCAGGTGCATAAACTCGGCGATAATATAGAAAGCCTTGGCGCAGGTCAGGATCAGGTAGATCCCGTTGAGCACCATCTTGGGCGGGAACTCTGTCTTCATGTGGATGGTCGCCAGCGTGATCTCGACCAGCGTGATCACCAGCAACACCCAGAAGGTCCGCCAGATCGGCCGGGTATCGAATTTGGTGTGTGCATTGTCGCGGCCCGTCGTTTCCATACTTGACATAATAATTATTTTATAGCTTGGTTAATTTTCCTTTTTTGTTACAGCAAATAGAAACAGGTGAACACGAATACCCAGACCAGGTCCACGAAGTGCCAGTAGAGACCCGCCTTTTCGATCATGAGGTAGTGCCCCTTCCGGACAAAGTCGCCACGGAGGTTCTTGATCAGCATGATCACGTTCACGATCACGCCCGAGAAGACGTGAAATCCGTGAAAACCCGTGATGGTGAAAAAGAAATTGGTAAAATTCGTCGTGGATTGCGAGTGGTCGGCGTTCTGGAACGGATTGCGGCCCCACCATGCGCCTTCATGCCACAGGTGCGTCCACTCCCAGGCCTGGCAGCTCAGAAATGCCAACCCGCCGATGATCGTCAGGATCATATATAAGGTCACTTTCTTGCGATCCCCGCTATGGCCGGCGGCAACCGCGAGCACCATGGTCACCGAGCTCATGATCAGGATAAAGGTCATCAGACTGACGAATACCAACGGCAGGCTCGTATGCGGAAAACCCGGGAAGGCCTTGAAGGCCTCGTTGGGGTCGGGCCAGCTGTTCGAGGCAAACCTGTCGGTGCCATAAGAGATCAGAAATGCACCGAACGTGAAGGAGTCGCTCATCAGGAAATACCACATCATCAGCTTCCCGTACTCCACGTTGAAGGGGCTCTTTCCACCACTCCACCATTTCTGTCCCGCTGGTACTACATGTGCCATGTTGTTACTTTATTGAATTTTCAAATTTATTTAATCGCCGAGAAAAATATGAACAAATAGATCCAAAGGAGGTCCACGAAATGCCAATACGTACTCATCAGTTCCACCGGCACGCTGTCATAGCTCCGCACCTTCGATACAAACGCCCTCGTCACCATCACCAGCAACGCGATCACGCCGCCCAGCACGTGCGCCACGTGCAACCCTGCGATCACATACAGGAACTGGCCGGCGCCCGACCCATGCAACGTGATCCCAGTCCGCCAGATCTCGCGGAACCCCGTCCACTGCAGCAGCATGAAGCCAATCCCCAGCACCGCCGTCGTGGTCAGCAGGTTACGATAACGCATCATCTCCCGATCCTTAAAGGACTTCAATGCCATCTGGATGGTCAGGCTGCTCACCAGCAATACGGCGGTCGAATACCAGAAGGCCTTCGGGATCGAGAACGTCGACCAGTTCGGCTGATCCCTCTTCACAATATACGCGCTGGTCAGCCCGGCGAACATCATGACAATGCTCCCCAACGCCACCCATAACGTAAACTTATGGGGGTGTATTTTCTTTCGTTGCTCGTTCACGCTATTCTTGGCTTCCATTGTTTCAATCATACTCCACTTTTCAGGTTAGGCCGTCTTTGTCGCCAACAAGCTCAGCAACACGACCGGCAAATAAATATAACTGCTGAACATCACCCGCCGCGCGGCCTTGACCGTCATCTCCCGGTACAACCTCACGCATTGGGTCACCATAAATACATTCGCCAGCATCACCACGACCGCACCCCACATCCCGCACATGCCAGTCAACCAGGGCAATATGCCCACCGGCACCAGCAGCAGGGAATAGATGATCGCCTGGATCGCCGAATACTTCGTGGGTCCTTCCGTCGACGGCAGCAGCTTGAAGCCGGCTGCGGTATAGTCCTTGTGCGCGATCCAGGCAATGGCCCAGAAATGCGGGAATTGCCAGAAGAACTGTATCGCAAAAAGGATCCATCCCCCCGCGCTCAGGTCGTCATTCCCCGCCGCCCAGCCGATCAGGCAGGGCAGGCTCCCCGGCACCGCGCCGACCAGCACCGCGATCGAGCTGACCCGCTTCAGCGGCGTGTAGATAAAGGCGTAGACGAAGAGGCTGAAGGCTGCGAGTCCCGCGGCCAGGAAATTGAAATGCGCCAGGATCAACACCCCGGCGATCCCCGACAGGACCGCAAAGGTCCAGGCCTCCTCGATACTCATCCGGCCCGAGGCGACCGGCCGGTTGGCCGTCCGCCGCATCATGGCGTCGGTATCCTTCTCCACGATCTGGTTGATCGCATTGGCGCTCCCCGTGACCAGCATTCCACCGATAAAAAAGAGCCCGATCTCCGCCCAGTCGTATTCCTTCACTTTCGGCGCCAGCAAATAGCTGATCAACGAACTGAATACAACCATGAAGCTAAGGTTGAACTTGATCAGCAGTTTGTAATCCTGCAGTTTGCCGGCAAATTTTAAAGAACTCGATTGCTTCACTATATGCATGAATATTAATGCACGCTTTCATTGGCGCCCAGCGGCTCGGTCTGCGGGATGAAATCCCGGCCATCCTTCGCATAGTCATACGGCCAACGGTGCACCTCGGGGATCTCGCCGGGCCAGTTGCCGTGTCCGGGTCGGATCGGCGCCGTCCATTCCAGCGTCGTCGCACCCCAGGGGTTCCGCGTCATCACGCGCCGGCCCTTGAAGATCGAATACACAAAATTGAAAATGAACAGCAGCTGAACGGCAAAGACGATCATGGCCACCGTGGAAATGAACCGGTTCAGATCGCCGAACTGGTTGAAAGAGATCCAGTGGCTATAGTCATAATACCTTCGCGGCATGCCCGCCAGACCCTCGTAGTGCATGGGCCAGAAGATCAGGTAGGCCCCCGCCAGCGTGATCCAGAAGTGGATATACGCCAGCGTGTTGTTCATATACCTGCCATACATTTTCGGGAACCAGTGATAGATACCGGCGAACATCCCCAGGATACCCGATACCCCCATCACGATATGAAAGTGTGCGATCACGAAATAGGTGTCGTGCAACTGGATGTCCAGCGTGGAGTTGCCCAGGAAGATGCCGGTCAGACCGCCGGAGATGAAGGTGCTGACGAAGCCGATCGAAAACAGCATCGCCGGCGTAAACCTGATATTTCCCCGCCATAGCGTCGTGAGCCAGTTGAAGACCTTGATCGCCGAAGGCACCGCGATCAGGAGCGTCAGCAATACGAACACCGAACCCAGGAAGGGGTTCAGGCCGGTGACGAACATGTGGTGCGCCCACACCAGGAAGGCCAGGATACAGATCGCAAAGAGCGATCCGACCATCGCGATATACCCGAAGATGGGCTTCCGCGCGTTGACCGACAATACCTCCGACACGAGACCCATGGCCGGCAGGATAATAATATATACTTCAGGATGCCCGAGGAACCAGAACAGGTGCTGATACAGGATCGCACTTCCACCCTCGTTCGGCAACGCCTTACCGGTCTCGGTGAGGAAAATATCGGATAGATAAAAGCTCGTGCCCGCGTGTCGGTCGAAAAGCAGCAGGATAAAGCCGGACAGCAGCACCGGGAAAGACAATACCCCCAGGACGGCCGTAAAGAAGAGCGCCCAGATGGTCAGCGGCAGCCGCGTCATGCTCATCCCCTTTGTCCGCAGGTTTAATATCGTCGTGATATAGTTCAGGCCTCCCAGGAGCGAGGACACGACGAACAGCGCCATCGCCACCAGCCAAAGGTCCATGCCGGTCTTGGAGCCCTCCGAAGCATCCGCCAGGGCGCTCAAGGGTACGTATGAGGTCCAGCCGCCGCTGGCAGGTCCCGTTTCGATGAACAGAGACGACAGCATGACGATGCTGGCGGTCAGGAAGAACCAGTAGGACAGCATGTTCAGGAAGGGCGAGGCCATGTCACGCGCACCTACCTGCAGGGGGATCAGGAAGTTCGCGAAAGTCCCGCTCAGGCCGCCCGTCAACACGAAGAAGACAAGGATGGTGCCGTGCATGGTGATCAGCGCATAGTAGAATTCCGGCTGGATCTGGCCGTTCGCCGCCCACTTGCTTCCCAATATATCTTCGAGGACCTGGAAATGGGCCTCGGGATAACCCAGTTGGAGCCGGAACAACACCGACATCAGACCGCCGATGACCGCCCAGATCATCCCCGTGATCAGGAACTGCTTCGAGATCATCTTATGATCCTGGCTGAAGATATATTTGGTGACGAACGTATCGTGATGGTGCCCGTCGTGACCCTCGAGATGTACTTCATGGCCGCTTTCTGTGACCGGGTGTAATGTTGCTTCGTTGCTCATTAGAAATTTTTTAAAAATGCCATATTGGATTTTCGTCGGTTGGATTAATTCTGTTTCGCGACCGATGCCTCCGTTACCGCCCTTTTCGCCAGCAGCCTCACCGGAACGATCGCCGCGGAAGCCGCCGCTTTCGTGGAGTCCGCCGGAGCGCCGGCAGGCGTGACCTTATCACCCATCACCTGTGCATAATTGGACTTCTGTCCTGCCAGCCAGAGCACTAATTGCTCGTGGGTCACCACCTTCACGATCCCCCGCATGGTATAGTGGCCCTTGCCGCACATCTGATCGCAGGAGATCTCGTAATCGAAATCGGGGTTGTGGAGTTTCTCCTTCATCTGCGCGGTCGTGAATTTCGGAATGAACCACATCGTCGTCGGCGTCCCGGGTACGGCGTCCATCTTTTGCCGGAAATAGACCAGGCCCACGTCATGGATCACGTCCCGCGACCCGATGATGAGTTTAACCGGCTTGTTCACTTCGATGTACAGTTCGCTGGTGACGATGTCGTCATGCGAGTACGGGTCGTCCCACAACAAACCCAGCTGGTTATTGTCCTTGTCGCTGATATTCTGATAGTACTTTTTCCCGAAAACGTGATCCTTACCCGGATACCGGAAGATCCACCCGAACTGCTTCCCCGTCACTTCGACCTGGTTGGCGTCCGCAGGCGCGTCCCCCGTGATCCGGAACCAGTAGTACAGCCCGAACCCGACCAGCACGGTCAGAAAGATCGCCGGCACGACGGTCCAGATGACCTCCAGCTTGTTGTTGTGCGGGAAATAGTGCGCCTTTCTCTTCTCCGAGTATTGATATTTATAGGCGAACCAGAAAAGCAGGATCTGCGTGATCACGAAGACGACCCCCGTGATCGCGATCGTGATGTCCATCATGGTATCGATCTGCTCGCCATGGACCGAAGCCGACTCCCCGAGGATCTTGCCCTTGAAGAGCTCGTTGCACCAGTACACGCCGACCAGCCCCAGCACCAGGAACACGATCATCAGGAACCCGTTGATCTTGTTGTTTTGCTCGAAATTCTTTTTTTCCCCTTTCAATACACCTACATACTCGCTGGCCTTAGCGATCTGGAAGGTGATCAGAAAGCCTAACAAAAGGATCAGTAACAGAAAAAATGTAGACATGGTAGTAAAAGAATTTTAAGTATGATGGATAATACTTTCTTTCATGAACGGATGGTTCTTCGCCTGCAGCGGGAACCTGCTCAGCACCCGGGCGGTCTGCCACATGATCAACCCCACAAAGCCCAGCGCAATTCCGAAATCAAACAAATTCAACGGCACACGGTGCGGCGACACAGCCGGCATCACGATCTGGTAAAAATCCAGCCAGTGTCCGAACACCAAAAGTACGGACATAAAAGTTACGGTGCCCCAGTTCCGCTTCGAATTCCGCTTCATATAGATCAGGAACGGCGCGACGAAATTGATTATCAGGTTGAAATAGAAGATGCCCTCGTAGACGCCGTCAAAGCGCGTCTTGAACCAGATCGTTTCCTCGGAGATATTCGCATACCAGATCAGCATGAACTGGTCGAACCATACGTAGGTATAGAAGATCGTGAACGCAAACTGGTATTTGGCCAGGTCGTGGATATGCTCCTTGTTGACATATTCCAGGTAACCCTGGTTTTTCACATAGACCACGAAGAGCGTAACCAGCGCGATCCCCGAAACAAAGGTCCCCGCGAACACATACCAGCTGAACATCGTCGAGAACCAGTGCGCCTGCAGGCTCATGAGCCAGAGCCAGGGAAGCAGCGCAGCGACGGTGAGCGCAAAGAAGACGATAAAGACGGCCGCCCAGACGCTGTTGTTGAAGATGTACCGCTTGCCCTCCGCCACCGTCAGCTTCCTGTCGTCGATCGACCGCGACAGGGACCGCAACTTGTACCCGAGCAGGATCCAGAGGCCGATCGTGACAACCGAAAAGATCATGAAGAAGGTGGGGTTGAGGAATCCCGACTTGCCGAGCAGCTTCGGGTCGGCAGCCACCGCCTTGGGGTCCACCCAGGCGTAGAGCGTCGAATGCCCGCCGAAGATAAGGCAGCTAAGGATCACAAACGTTATCAGGCCCAGCGGGATCACGCATGCCGACACCGCCTCAGTCACCCGCCGGATCGCCAGCTCCCAGCCGGCAACCGCCAGCGCATGCGCCGCAAAAAAGAACATCGCCGCATTCGTGATCAGCAGGAAATACACGCTGTTCTGCAACAGGGCGGCCCAAAACCTGGCGCCGCTTGCGTCATTCTTGCCGCCATATATGAGGAAACCGATGATCAGTGCAAGCACGCCCACGGCCATCAGCCCCATGGACCACTGTTTATACCGGGTGGGCGTTTGAAAATGTTCTCTAGTGGATGATATGGATGACATTCGGAACGATTTAAAATGATTCTGTTACCCTGTGTTTCGCTTTTTTATTTTTTTGCCGCCGTTGAATCCGAACCGCCGCCCGCGGGCTTCTGCGCCAACTGCTTCGATTTGATATAGGCAATGACCATCCAGCGCTGCTTCGTATCCAGCTGCGACGCATAGCTGCCCATTTTGTTCTTGCCATAGGTGGCGGAATAGAACATCTGCCCCTCGGGCATCGCGATATATTGGGCCCCGCCTATAAAATCCGCCGGCTTGGCGGGGAAGGGACCGTCTCCGCCGCGATACAGGGGACCGTTCCCGTCCAACTTCGGGCCGTGACAGATGCCGCAGTTCACGAGGTACAGGCGCTCGGCTTCGACCGTATCCATGCTGGTCAGCGGGTTCTTCACTTCGCGCGCCGCATGATATTCGCTCGTGTCGCCGGCGACCGAATCCTTGGGGATCAGGAACGGCAGCAGTTCCCCGCGTTTCATGGTCCCTGGCACCGGTGTATTGCTGAAATGAATGCCTTTCTTCAGCAGCTCCGCCTTCTCCTCTTCCGTAGTGGCATACGTCTCGTAAGCCCGGCTATACGTCATGTCGGGCATATAGATCCTTCCGGGATTACGCTGTACGTCACTGCAGCTGACCGCAAGCGTCACTGCAACAAGGATCAACGAGAAGATAACTAGTTTTTTCATGTTGTATATTCTATTCGTTCAGGACGCTAGACTAAAGCTGTTCCCTTTTGTTCGAATGGCGTTTTGTCTTTGTCGTATGTGCCCCACCACCAGCCGGTCTCGGCGGTCTGGGTATTGATCCCTGTAGCGCCCACACTCTTCAGAAAGTCGATCACCGTCGCTTCGCTGGATTTTTCCGTCAGTTCGATCACCATCGTGAACTGGTCGTCCGTGGACCTGAGGTTGAAATGGTGCTTCCGCACGAACGGGCCCATCTGGCAGAGATAAAGAAAGGTCAGGAACATCCCGACGGCCGAGAAAAGCACCGTCAGCTCGAAGGTGATCGGGATCCAGGCGGCCAGGTCGAAATGTGATTTACCGTCGTAGTTCAGCGGCCAGTCGGAATTGAAGACCCAGCCGATACCCCCCAGCGCCGTACAGGTTCCGCAAAGGCCATAAATAAAGCCGGCCGTGTGCAGGCTGGTCTCCCGCAGGCCCATGGCGTGGTCGAGGCCGTGGATCGGCATCGGCGTGTAGACGTCATGGATCTTGTAGCCAGCGGACCGCACTTTTTTGATGGCGGGGAAAAGGACCTGCTCATCCGTGAAAATTCCAACTACAAATTTTTTTACTGACATACTATATGACTTTTAGTAGGCTCTAGTGTTCGTGATGAAGGTTTTCTACTGCAAACTGATCCGCCGGGATCGCTTCCTCATGATCCATTTTTGCCTTGAAATCGGTATTTGACTTCTTCAGAATATGCCTGATCTCCGCGATCGCGATCACGGGGAAGAACTTCGAGAACAGGAAATAACAGGTGAAGAACAACCCGAAGGTCCCGATGTAGAAGCCGACCTCCCAGATCGACGGCCGGTAATAGATCGCCCAGCTGCTCGGAATATAGTCGCGGTAGATGGACAATACGATGATCACGAAGCGTTCGAACCACATCCCGATATTCACGATGATCGACATGAAGAAGGTCACGGTGACATTCCGGCGCATCTTCCGGAACCAGAAGATCTGCGGCGACAACACGTTACAGGTCATCATCAGGTAATACGCCCAGCCGTAGGGGCTGAACAAATTGGCCCGGCTCTGCATGAATGCCCAGTTCTCGAACTTGTTCTGGCTGTACCAGGCGACAAAGAGCTCCGTGAGGTAGGCGATGCCCACGATCGAGCCGGTCAGCACGATCACCTTGTTCATCACCTCGATATGCTCCAGCGTGATATATTCTTC
>DATNBP010000244.1:0-7649 GCA_035572015.1 Puia sp.
ATCCTGGACGATATCGCCTGCCTGCGCCAGATGACACCCGAGACGGAGCGGCGGGATGCGGTGCTCTACAAACCTTCGGCGGCCGTCAGGGTGCGGTGGGACATGAACCCCGATACCCCGGTACCGCCCGACGAACCCGCGGGACAGAACCCACCGGACGGGGCGGTGATCGATTACTACCTGAAAGCCGACCAGACGGAGCCGGTCCGGCTGGAGATCCTGGATCCATCGGGGAAGGGGGTAAGGCATTTCGCCAGCACCGACACCCTGTACACCGTCCCGGACGTCAATATCCCGCTGTACTGGATCAGGCCGCAGGAAATCCTTTCCGCAAAGGCTGGCCCGCACAGGTTTATATGGGACCTTCATTACCAGCCATTGAATGTACCGGCTTCCTACCCGATCAGCGCGGTAGCCGGCAATACGGCGCCGTCACCGACTTCGCCATGGGTCATGCCCGGCGTCTATACCGTCAGGCTGGTGGTTAACGGTAAGACATATACGCAAAACCTCACGGTGAAAATGGACCCGCGGGTGAAGACTGCCACAGCGGATCTGCAAAGACAGCATGACCTTGCGATGCACGCATACCGGGGATGGGACAGCGCTCTGGAAGCGGCCAGGCGGGTCGTGGCGCTTCGGGCGGAAGTACACCGTCTTTCACAGGCCGCTACCGATAGCCTCGCCACGGCACTTCGGGACCTGGACGGACGACTGGGGGCGCTGGAAGGGGCCGGCCGCCGCGGCCCCAGGGGAATGAGGGGAACTGCCACGCCCGCTGTCTCGTATTCCCGATTGCAGGGAAAATACGGAGGACTGCTGTCGCTGCTCGAAGACGCAGACCTGCCGCCCACCACGCAGGCGGTCGCGGGCCTGCAGGCCACCGAGGCGGCGGACAAAAGGGCCCGGCAGGAATGGATGACGATTGTCGGGAAGGAGATACCGGCGATCAACAAACGGCTACGGGCCGCGGGCAGAGAACCCATAAAAACCGAACTATAACAGATATATTTCTATTCATATGATGAGATCACTACTTTGCCTTTTGCCAGCGGCGATATTGGCCGCGGGCACGGTCACGGCGCAAAAGAAAACGGCTGCCGTAGCCGACCCCACCGATTCCATTTATTTTTCCGCGCTGAAGTTCCGGCTGGTGGGGCCTTTCCGTGGCGGAAGGGCTGACGCTGTCGCGGGCAGCATGCAGGACCGGAATACCTTTTATTTTGGCGCGACCGGCGGCGGTCTTTGGAAAACCACAGACGGCGGCAGCAACTGGAAGAATGTCAGCGATGGTTTTTTCGGCGGCGGCGTCGGCGCGGTGGCAGTGGCGCCGAGCGATGGCAGCGTCGTGTATGCGGGACAGGGTGAAAGTACGCTGCGGAATAATGTCTCCGAAGACCTTGGCGGGATCTGGCGCAGCGATAACGGCGGCAGGAGCTGGCGAAATCTGGGCCTCAGGGATAGCCGTCATATCGCGCGTATCGTTATTCATCCAAAGGATCCTAATATCGTTTGGGTAGCGGCGATGGGGCACCTGTTCGGTCCAAACACCGAGCGGGGGATATATAAGACGACCGATGGCGGGAAGACATGGCGCCGGGTGCTCTATGTAAATGACCGGACGGCTTGTTCGGAGATCGCCATGGAGCCGGGAAACCCGGACGTATTATATGCCGGGATGTGGCATATCGAACGTACGCCATACAGTATAGAAAGCGGTGGCGAAGGCAGCGGCATGTACAAGAGTACCGACGGAGGGGAAACCTGGGTCAATATTTCGAATCACCGCGGGTTGCCGAAGGGAGTTTGGGGCAATGTCAATATCGCTGTCTCCGCTTCCGATCCGGACAAGGTGTTTGCGATGATCGAGAACGCGGCCGGCGGCCTTTATCTCAGCAAGGACCGGGGCGAAACCTGGACAAAGCTCAACGGCGACAACGATATCAAACAGCGCGCCTGGTATTTCAACCGCGTGTATGTCGATCCGAGGAACGAGAACCTCGTGTATTGCCTGAATGTGGAGTTGGAACGCAGCACGGATGGCGGAAAGACCTTTTCGGTCCTGGGGTCCCCGCACTCGGACCATCACGACCTCTGGATCGATCCAAGTGACGGGCGCCGGCTGATCCTGGCCGACGACGGCGGCGCGCAGGTCAGTTTTAACGGAGGCCAGGACTGGAGCACAGTCGAGAACCAGCCTACGGCTCAAATCTACCGGGTCACGACCGACAACGCCTTCCCGTATCATATCCTTGGGGCGCAACAGGACAATTCGAGCGTCCGGATCAAGAGCCGGACGGCCGGCGCCGGAATCACCTCAAGGGATTGGGAGCCCACTGCCGGATTCGAGTCGGGGTATATCGTCCCCGATCCGCTGAACCCCGATATCGTCTACGGTGGTAATTATGACGGGTATCTCGGCCGGCTGAACCACCGGACCGGCGAGAACCGCGCGATCGATGTGTGGCCGGACAACCCCATGGGATCGGGTGACGACTCGATGAAGTTCCGGTTCCAATGGAATTATCCCATCTTCTTTTCGCCAAACAATCCGCACCGCCTGTATGCCGCTGGAAACTGCCTGTTTGAAACGGACAATGAGGGAGCCAGCTGGAAGCAGATCAGTCCTGACCTAACGACCAACGATAAATCCAAACAGGGGCCGAGCGGCGGACCGATCACCAAAGACAATTCCTCGGCCGAATATTACTGCACGATCTATACGGCCACCGAGTCGCCGCTCGAGCGAGGCTTGTTATGGACCGGCAGCGATGACGGATTGATCTACGTTTCCCGGGACAGCGGCAGCCATTGGGAGAATGTGACGCCGCCTGCCGCCGGAAAATGGACCCTGTGGAATTGCGTCGAGCCCGATCCTTTTAAAAAGGGCTCAGCCTATTTTGTCGGTACCAGGTTCCGGCTGGACGACTACAAGCCGTATATCTTCAAGACCGAAGATTATGGCAAGACCTGGAAGCTGATCACCAATGGCATCGATCCGATGCATTTTGCCAGGGTGGTGCGGGCCGACCGGAAACGCCCTGGTCTGCTGTATGCCGGCACGGAATACGGCGTGTACGTCAGCTTCGATGACGGCGGCCATTGGAAGCCTATGCAGCTCAATTTACCGATCGTCCCCGTCACCGACATGACGATCAAGAACAATAGTCTCGTCGTTGCGACGCAGGGCCGGGCTTTCTGGGTCCTTGACGATCTGGGCCTGCTGCAATCGCTGAGCGCCGATTCGCTTCGCTCCCGGCTGCACGTATTCACGGTGGACGATGCATGGCGTTTCGGCGGCGGCGGCCGACGTTTCCGGGACCGGGTCGTGCCCAATGCCGGGCAGAATCCGCCTACGGGCGTGGTGGTCAGATATTGGCTCAGGGACGCTCCGGACACGCCCCGGGTGACCATTACCGTATTCGACAAGCAGCATGAACCGATCAGGACTTTCAGTACGCGATCGAAAGAGGCGGACACCAGACTGGATTGTCATGACGGGATGAATATGTTTGTCTGGGACATGCTGTACCCGCCGGCTGTCAAAGTCCCGGGCATGTTGCTGTGGACGGGCGGAGCGGGAACGCCTATGGCGGCGCCCGGCCGGTATAGCGTCAGGGTCCGGTATGGCCATGACTCGACGGAAGTGCCTTTCGTGATCAGAGCAGACCCTAACTTCACCATCCCCGAGTCTGACTACGACGCGCAGGTCGGATTCCTGCTGCAGGTGCGGGAGAAATACAATGCCGTGCAGCGGGCAGTGCTGCAGATCAGGAGCATCCGCGGACAGCTGCAGGCCCTGGACAAACGGCTCGACAGCAGCGAGAAGCCGGTCCGGAAATTGTCCGACAGCATCGTCCGGCAACTAACGGCCGTGGAAGAGGCGCTGTATCAGACAAAATCGAAAAGCAGCGAAGACATGCTCAATTATCCGATCCGGATCAACGATAAACTCTCCGGGCTTTACGGTGCCGCTGCCGGCGGGGATGCGGCGCCCACGAAGCAGGCAAGGGAGGTCTTTGCAGACCTGAGTGCGAAGGCCGATGTTCAGCTCGCGCGGCTGAAGTCCATCATCGATGATCAACTGTCGGCGCTGAACAAGCTGGTCTACGAACGGGAAGTGCCCGTTATTAATACAAAAGTGGAAGAAGAGGACGAAAAATAATGGAATCGAACCTGCTTGATCTTTCATCCACGCTGGGCTTGATCGCTACGGCGGTGTTGAGCTTCAATTTGCTGCTGGGGATCTTACTGTCCACCGCATACAGGCGTTCGTCGCTCTGGAAGCGGATGCCGGCGGCGGTGCGCAAGGTCAGTCTTGACGATCTCCATAATTGGACCGCTTATGCTGCGCTGGCGCTGGCCCTGGCGCACCCGCTCGTCCTGCTGGTGGACAAATCGCTGAAATATCACCTGGCCGATATCATACTGCCGGTATCCGCGCCGCACCAGCCGGTTTGGACCTTGTTGGGTTCGGTCGCTTTGTACGCCCTGATCGCCGTGATCGTCACCACACAAAAGGCGGTGAAGCGCCGGCTCGGTTTCCGCACCTGGAAGAATATTCATTTGATCTCCTACGGCACGGCCTTGCTCTTCGTCATTCACGGCATCGTGATGGATCCCGAGCTCAAAGACAGGCCTGTCGATTGGCTGGACGGGGAAAAATTGCTGTCCGAGATCTGTGCGCTCGTCCTGGTGGCGGCAACGATCACCCGGTGGCGCTATTATCAACGCAACTCGCGCAAAGGGAGGGCCGCGGACGCTTGAAAAAGGCCGGCGCCATATCGCTTCTCGCCATCCTGCTCTATACCCAGGTGGGCTATTTCGGACAGTTCGCCATCCGGCAATGGATGCTGAAAGAGGAGGCGCGGGACGCCTGGATCGCGGCGCAGCCTGACCGCTGTTTCTTCCGGGTTCAGCTGGCTGCGGTCAATGCGGCGGGGCGCTGGACTGAAGCGGGCCGGGAATGCTGGTACAACAATCGCCTATATGATGTGATCCGGCAAAAGACCGAGGGCGGCGTCGTCTGGCTGTATTGCATGGATGACGAGCGGGAGGCGAAGCTGATCAGGCAGTCAGGCGAGATCACGCATACCAACCAGGAAGGCCCCGATAAGAAATCCAGTCACGCTTTAACCCTTCGTATCGGGGACTGGCTGGCGCTAGCCGGGTCCGTCCGGATGGACAGACCGCTGGCGTCCGTCGAGCGTGGATTTGGCGAATGGCCCCGTGCGCTGGCGGCCGGAAGTGCCGAAGTCCTCATCCCGCCCCCGCGATGCTGACAGACTTACTGTAACAGACTCTACCGGCGCACGACGGCATCCCGTCGTGCCGCCTTTCTTTTCTTTACAAAATGTAGTGCATGTTTAAGCCAATCTGCATATTAGTGCCGATCGTTTCCGGTTTTCTTTCCGTCACGGGTTACGCGCAGAATAGCCTTAGCGGACGTATCACGAACGCTGCCGGCGGATCACCGCTTGCAGGAGTCTCGATCTATATTCCCGATCTTAAAACCGGCGCCGTTTCAGGGCAGGACGGCATGTATCGTATCGGAGACCTGCCTCCGGGCGCATACCTGGTTTCCGTCAGTATGATCGGATTTCAACGCCAGGTCGACGTTGTCCACATCAAAGGGCCTGCCACTAAGAACTACGGGTTAAGCCCCTCTTTGACCGCACTCAAGGACGTAGTCGTCACAGGAGTACCGGTGGCGACCGACAGACAAAGCACTCCTTATACTATTAGCACGGTGGGGACTAACCGATTATTGGAAGAAGCATCGACCAACGTGATCGATGCCATTGCGAAAGAACCCGGCGTATCAGCGATGACCGATGGTCAAAGCATTTCAAAACCGGTCATCCGCGGTTTAGGATATAACAGGGTTCTGACGATCAACGATGGGGTGGAACAGGTCGATCAGGTCTGGTTTGACGAGTTCGGAATAGAAGCCGACCCCGATGCCGTACAAAAATATGAGATACTGAAGGGACCCGCATCGCTTGCCTACGGCTCGGACGCGATTGCGGGCGTCATTAACCTGATTCCCGCGGATCCGTTGCCCGAAGGTCAAACCAAAGGGGAATTGCTGGGCAACTACCAGACGAATAACGGACTGATCAATACGATGGCACATCTTGCCGGAACCAAAGGCGGAATTTCCTGGAGTGCCCGAATCGACAACTCGATGGCGCATGCTTACCGTGATCCCTATGACGGATACGCACTGAATTCGCAGTTCAGCAATTTCAATACGGATGCGACGGCGGGTATCCATCGCAAGTGGGGATATACCCAGCTACATGGCAGCTTTTTCGATATGGCAACCGGCATTGTCGACGGAACAAGGGATTCCGCCACGGGCCTTCTGGAGCGGCAGGTGGCGTACCCCGGCCTCAACGGCGGCGCGCCTACCTATGTCATACCTACCCACCAGGAACAATCGACTTATTCTCCCTTTGTCATTCACCAAAGGATCCGGCATACAAAATTAGTCTGGGATAATAGTATTGCTGCCGGCGATGGCCGTATCAACGCCATTTTTTCGCTGCAAAAGAACCAGCGGGAGGAGTCAAACGATCCGACGATTCCGAATACGCCTGACATATATTATTCTTCGAAAGGAGCGACCTATGACGTGCGGTATGTATCTCAGTTGCCCGGCGGTTTCGGCGTTTCTGCCGGGTTCAATGGCGTTTACCAGTCGTCGAAAAGCCTCGGGTCGCTCATGCTGATCCCCAATTACGATTTCTTTGAGATCGGTGCGTTCGCCATCGCAAACAGGAAGATAGGCAAGTTGAATGTGAGCGGAGGGATCCGGTATGATACGAGGACCTTCCACGGCGGGGACCATTGGGTGGATTCGATTACCCAGGCGCCTATCGTTCCCGGCGCGCCGGACGGCTTCCATGAATTCGAGGGATTTACGTCTCGCTTTAGCGGAATGTCATTCAGTTTTGGCGGCAGCTATGCCCTTGCAAAGAGCGTCTATGTCAAAGCGAACATCGCGAGGGGGTGGCGGGCGCCCAACGTAGCCGAATGCGCCGCCAACGGCGTTCATGACGGTACGGTCGTATATGAAGTCGGGGACCCGGCATTGAAGCCCGAGACCAGCCTCGAAGAGGATGTCGCCTTCGGCGTCAATTCCCGGGACGTGGATCTCGAATTGGACGTTTTCAACAACGACATCCGGGATTTCATTTATGCGCAGGGACTGCAAAGCGTCTACGGTGGGGATTCCATCAACAACTCGCTAAATGCCGCCGGTCTTGGTGCGGCTCCCGTCTACAAGTATGCGCAGACCCGGGCGTTGCTGTATGGCGGAGAATTTGTCTTCAACGTGCACCCACCAGGGTTGCGCTGGGTCGAACTCCATTCGACGCTCAGCATGGTATACGGCGGCCTGAATGGCGTGCCTGATTCGATGAAATACCTGCCATTTGTTCCACCTACCCGAGTCACCGCCGATTTGAAGTTTCCCTTTAAAAAAGTGGGCCGGTCCGTCCGAAATGCCTATCTGAAGGCGGGCCTGCTGGACTGCTTTGAACAGAAACACATCTATGAACAATACGCTATTTACAATGGTCTCAACACGGCGCTGACGCCATTTGAATATACAGCAAGTTCGACGGCTACGAAGGCATATATGC
>DATNBP010000245.1:0-19075 GCA_035572015.1 Puia sp.
TAAACATTAACACAAAGAGACCTCGCGACTACTGACCGTACCCGCCCACCCATTCGCCGCACTTCTTGCCGGATAGCTGTATCCCCTTGTCATCAAAGCAGGCAGCGTTTGAAATCAAATTAATTCAGCCTCCGGTCCACCGGGAGAACGCTTTCATAAATTTGCTTTCGTTTTGAGTGGAAATACCGGAGCCGCCTCTTCCGGACGGCACCGAAATGCTCTAATGATAAGGACAAATAAAATACTATACAAGATGTCATTCAAGCCAAACAGTGTACCTTCAAGGCTGCCCAGATATTCAAGAGATACCAACAATGGAATACTGCAACTATTGAGAAAAAGTACTCCGGTTACAATCCAAAAAGACGGCTGCTCCTTTAGCGATCTTGAATTCACGGTCAAGAACAGCTCATAAAAGTAAATGAGGCATGGCGGCACGAGAGCGACAGATTCGACCAGCCACAGCTTCGAGAAAACAATAATTGGCAGCTTGTGGACAAGAAATAAAACCAAAAAAATAAAGAAGGTTGTCGCATTCAACTTAACGGCCCATCGGCGGGCTTTTCCAGTAATGTACCGAAGAATAAAAAAGGTGCACAATGAAAATTCAAAAACGATAAATACTATGTCGGCAATCACTATAAGCTCGTAGGCAAATGGATCGTGCTTCGGAGCCAGATGTCGGTAAAAATCTGCCCCGGACTGAATCAAAGACAATCCTATATAATAACTAAAAAACCGAAGGGAGCGGTGACGATAATACAACTTCAGGCTTACAACTAATGCGACTATCGCAATCAAAATCATTAAACCCTTACAATAGCCGTCAATCGTTAGGAAGCCAATTAATTTCACAATAAAGTTTTGGCTAAAATAAAGGAAACGGCATTAATTCTTACCGTGAAATCACCCTACCGAGCCGTAAAATTACTACCCCTTTAGGAAACCTATCTCGTTCTAATCAATCTCATATACTCGTGGTGATCCGGTAATTGCCGGATAACTTCTCCTGGAAATTCTTTCCCAATGGAATGCGACGTCGTGGTAGCCCACATCTCTGAAGTGACGTCGCTCCCGCTTACCGACCGTTGGCAAATTAAAGCAAAACACCAACTATTATGTTGTATTTATACATTAATAGTTTTACTTTTAATTATGCACCATTACCAGCCGTTCGACCCGTACCAACCCTTCTCAAAGGTCAGTCTGTTCAAATTACTCAAAAAGAACTTGAATGCCGGTAAGCCTTGGGTTGCTTTTCGGGAATCGTACCCAACGCTTGGAAGATTTGATCTGGGCTGCTTCAAATCGGCAAAAGATGCGGAGAATTTCTGTCGGCCCAGCGAATACGAAGAAAATAGCGAATTTGAATACCGCTCCTTCAAATACACATCAATCGAACCTATACTCAAACAGCTAGTTTCAGCGAATAAAACTCATCCTCTAACTTTAGCCAATCGAACCGCACTCAAGGAGGAGTTGGCGAACCACTCGATTGGACCCAACGATAACCGCCCCTTTCAACAATGGATAGATTCAATGGTTAAAGGGGAACTCAATGCCGTTACCTATAAGCGGACTTTCATACCCAAGGACGAAATAAGTGAATATCATCTCCACCGGCATCTATATCCGCGTGGCACGGTCTATGAAGTAGGCCATGGCAGACTTCCACTCGGCTCCTTTCCGCGTCACGACATCGCTATCGAAGAAATGCAAAAGCATCTCCATAACCCGGCACCAATCGATCGAGTGAGTGAGCTGGTCTTAGTTGGACAATACAAGGATGTCCCCCTTCGACTTGATTATGAGTGTCTACCTGAACGGGGAACGGGTCTGGTTATTTCTACGGAATCCCTTCCGTTCGTGGAATCGGACCTGATGGAACGGCGGGCAATCGACCCTACACAACCGTATATGGTAGAAAACCGCCTTTTTGCAAAATTTGATCCCGAAACCCAGCAGCTCCGATTTTATGATGACCGGTTGCAGCAGATTGACCCATCACGTTCGCATTTCGACTTAGACATTCGATATTTTGCCCGCAGTCAGGAATTAACTCCGCCGGTCAGCCACGGGTCGACAGCGCGCGTCAGCCACCTGGCAGATTTTGGAAAACAAGTTGCATCAGACGAACACCGGCAGGAGCTTGGTGAAGACATTGGGGATAGGAAGAGTCAACGGCTCCCGTAGTGAAATGCCAACAGAATTAATCTTGCGCGTTTAAATGCAATTGCCAATTCAGCAGACTGAAACACCAAGGAGGAGCGACTTTTCCACCTTTAGTTTGTCTGTTCGATCAAACCACCTAGCCGATGATACTTTCTAGCCCGGGCAATGTTGAGAAGCTCGCGAACGGTGGCACCCGGAAGCCGCTTCTTACGCTTCTCCCACACTGCGAAAGCTTCAAAGGACTGTCCAGCCGAGGGACCGACAAAGTAAGTAACCCTGCTGAGGTTATACACCACCGACTCCAGAAGCGCGGGGGGCATGGTCTCTATCGGAATACTGTTCAGAATATCCAGCAGCATTGTTAAATTGTCACGATAGGAAGAGAAGGCGCCTTTCGATTGCGCCCGTTGCCAGGTGATATCAATACTCTTCGAAAAAAGCTCAAGGAAGCCCGATAGTAGCGGGTTGTTATTATCTGCGAGCATACCAAGGATCTCCTTCCGGAAGCACTCATCATCAATAAAGCGAATGGATGTCTCCTCGGTAGGATTTTTCAGGAAGCGGTTAAATGTTTCCAGTTGATCCATTCCCTGCTTATGCCGGTTCCGCGCCACTTCAATTCCTGCACACAAATCCCTTAACAACGGGCCGAGCTCGCAAAATTCCACAACGAGGACGTTATTTCGGTCTCGATAAGGTTTCTGTTGAGGGTTCGTTGAATGGTAAAGCTGGATGACATCATGGGGGTAATTCTGGCGGTCCGCGGTAAGCACATTTTCGGCCCAGTCCATCGCAGTCAATACATTAAAATCGCCTAATCCGTAGCCGATCAATAGCGTCACCGATTCTTTGATGATCAGGGGCAGTTTTTGTTGTCGGTACTGGTTCGGCCGGAATAAGGCGAGATAATCTTCCTGGGTAATGATGATGGAGGCCGGGTTAGTACGGATCCCATGCAAATGGTACACTGGGATCGATCCCTCCGGGGCAACGAGGTGATCGGATGGATCGAGTGCATATCCTTTGCCCGTAAGAATTCCTTCGATGACCAGATCGTAATTGGTCGTGATCACCCATCCAGGATTCAAGCAATCAAAATAATATTGATATTCCTTCCTTCTGCTCGCTTGCGGATACCAGGAGGTCAGATTGGCAACGGTCTCCTTCAAGGCGCGAGTAGATTCGTCATAGGATAGTCCTTTCTGAACGGCATATTGCCGGCAAACCGCCGTTGCGATCTCGGGATAGGACATGCCTACCCTGCTGCACTCGGAAATATCAACCGAAAGTTCCGCAGCGCAAGAATCGATCAGCTCCTTCCAGGACAAGGCCGTTTTTTTCTGCGGTGTATTGAGAACCGCCATCGAAAGACCCGCCCCGATAAATAACCCAAGATTGCCATAATTCGAGGAACGGGCAATTAATTCAAAGGTCTGGTCACGAGACAAAAGGTCTTCCATAAATTAAATCTAAACTAATACTTGTAAACATAATACTTTTAATTTAATTTTAGAAATTAATACATTTACCAATGCCCGCGTTCCGCGTCAATACCGAAAACGATTGCCTCGACCTTCTTGAACATTTCCGGTGGGGAGACAGCATGAAGCCCATATGCCCCTGGACAGGTTCACCAGACTGCAGGCAAATTCCTGACGACAGCCGAGGCCGCAAACAATACTATTCAAAAACTAAACGAAGGGTCTTCAACGTCGGAACCAATACCATTTTTCACAATGCGCAAAAAGATCTGACCATACTATTCGACGGCGTCGACCAGTTCGTTAACGGCAGGAAGGGAATATCCAGTGATGAAATGAGTGATAGGGTCCAGGTCCAGCAATCAACCTCGCACCACTTGCAATCAAAGCTACGGGCGGTCTTTGCTCATCCCGATCTTCTGGCCAAACTGGGCTGCGTCGTCCAAGCGGACGAAACGTATTACGGTCAGTTGCTGGGAAATATGCACGATGATGTGAAGGAGGAATTGCGAAAAATGGCACAAATCACCGGCGACAGGACGCTGCTGAATAAAACGCCTGTTTTCGGCATGGTCGATGAATTGGGTAAAGTATTTTCTACCGCAGTTCGGGATACCACCGCAAATACCCTGATTCCTATTATAAAAAAAATGGTAAAGAAAGGCTCAATTTTCATCAGCGACGAGTTCCCCGTCTATAAGAAGTTGCCTGCGGAGGGCTACCATCATCTTACCGTGAATCACAGCAAGGGCCAGTACAATGTCACACGGGGGGGAACATTGGACATTTACAGCCCCGATCTTCTACGCGATTTAACCTTACAGGATCCCCGATTCGGACGATTTAAGGATAACCAAGAAATCCGACAACACTTTCACAACAACCGGATTGAAAAGTACTGGGCCGAACAAAAAGGGATTTACCACGGAACCTATCATCATGTGGAAAATCTGGAGCTGTTTTGCAAGGAAATGGACTTCAGAAGAAATTATAAGGAATTGAAGCCTGACCAACGAATGGGGCTTGTGCTCAAGCATTGTGAATGGACAGAGGCTCATGTTCCGCTTCTCCAGCAAAAAAACAACAAGCCAAACATCGTTCGGCAATACCTGGACGAATTCCAAAACAACCATCAGGAAAATAAGGCGTCACGTTCCCTCTCCCATTGATCTCCTAGAATCCCGGCTTCTTTCCTTGATCCTGCTCTTTTTTTAATTGCTGGTTTGCCTCTGCTTCACTCCTATATTGTTTCACCCAATCTACTCTAGCTCCGGACACCCGATTTTCCTTTGGCACCGAGAATATAGCTGCTTGCCGGTCTTGAAGGTAGCTTTCGGCCGCTTGCAGGACACGTATCAGATCCGATTCCTTCGTAGTCAAGAACTTGATCCGTTTGCCCTCGCGGGGAATAACGATGCGCCAGTCTTTGCCCGATTTTATGATCGCAGCGTCCGCAAATGTCCGCATGATCATATCGCCGCGCTGGAAAGTACCTGGTTTGATCGTTGCTTTTAAAAACTGCGGCAACCCTCTAGGCGGCTTAAAGACCAACACCTTCCTTGATTGAACCACTACTCTGGCTCCCGCCGGTAACTTATCATCCAATCGCATTAATTGATCCGTCATATGGGTTCGGTTAAAATGCGGTACGTGATCAAATCTTCCATTTCTTGTCCTGGTCATCCGGCTGACCACCCTCGGGGTTACGGTTGAGATATTCATTCAGGTAGCGCTGTCGACTGCCTTCGTCTGCGAGCTTATCTGCATGCTTGATGGCCGCCCGCAGCTGATCTTCGTAAGCTATGGGCATCCGCGTCCCGGTTGGAGCGAGTGGACCGGGTTGCGCAAGCATGCGGACGCCCGACTCCGGCTGTACCACCACCACTTTGCCCTCCTGGTCCACGATGAAGGAGCCCTTGTACTCGCGAATGATTCTGTCTCCAGGCAAAAACACGGGGCTGTGTTCCCTAAACTGGCCGCCGATGAACCTGAACGCATCGGCAATGTTTCCGTCAACCGTTCCTCCCGAAAAGGTCGCATTTAGCCCCTTCTCTTTGCCGAAACAAACCACGGCGACGAAATGGTCATGCCGCAGGATCACCGCATTCCCACTCTGCTCAATGACTTCAGCGCCCTCGAGCGGGTCAGTAGGAAGAGCATCGTCGGGGTTCTGGTCATCAAACTTCTGGCCGTTATCGACGTAGTCGTCCCCTTCCAACATGTTATCCGGCATGCTCATCGCTAGGAGCATTGATCGTCAGACGTACGGTCGGCAACCAAAAAGGAACTTCGCTTTTGACAGATCACCATTGTCCCGGAAACATCGGCCGCAATGGCATCCTTGGCTCTGGAAACTCCATACTCCACTGGCTCAATGGTTCGCCCGCGACAAAATGCCCAGGTCACCGCACGACAGATCGCTTCTTCTCCGTCCGGGGAATTATTATACTTGTTGTACACGATCAGCCAGGAAGGCTGCCCAAAAAGATCCTCCGACCTGGTCACTGGTTCCTGCATCCGGCTGTCGATCCACTCATTCACGCCTTCAGGCGGATTAAATTGTTTGGCTTGCCGCCGACGCTCCCAATAGTAAATGGCCAGTACAATCCCCACGGCGAGAATGGGAAAGATTGGTTCAAAAACGGTTTGGTTCATAATGGTTAAATTTTAATCTTCCACCAGATCGGCCTCCGGTCGCAGGTCCGATTCGATGGATTCGATGATCTTTGAAAACACAAAATTATTTGGGTTGGCGCCCTTTTTGTCTGTGGCGATCGCATTACTCGTGATCGTATTATAAATATCTGCCGCCATTTCAAGATACGGTTCACAGAATCCGCCAAACCCCTCTTCTGCGCGAAGCGCTTCATACTCCTCCCGGACATAATCATGCGGACTGTTCATCATGTATTTCCGGATCTTGATCGTCCAGAACTCCCGTTCCACGAGCTCCCGAATCTCCTTTCGGATCCTGGCGAGATTATCCCGTAATACCTGATCAACCTCTTGGTCGGATCGACCAGCCATCGAGGCAAAATGCGGCGTCACCGGTATGGAATACCGGAATTCCTTGCTGCTATCCGAACGGTAGTATGCTGCTGGCTTTTCCACCTCGAACCGGGCGGCAAAGATCTTCGACTTATCCCGCTCCGACTGCAGGAAAGCCGGTTTCGTTTGCGGCGGGACATCCGTAACCTTCCCCACAAATTCCCCCGTGTTCAGCCGCATGATCTCATGCGGATGGATCAGCAGGTCCATGTGCTCATTAAAAGAAATGGAGCTCGACTGGTCGTTATCCGAAACGTTTTGCCGAGTCACGATGCCCTTCCCGATCAGGTTACTCGCGTACTTTGCTGTATCCTCATCGCTAACTTCGCCTATAAAGACATTCCCAAAGCCTGCCCGCAACACCTTCGCGGCTTTATCTCCATAGTTCAGGGCCAACTGCGAGAAGTCTTGCATCGCGATACAGGTTACAATCTTATTGCTTCGCCCGGTATTGGGCAGATTCTCAATATTCTGAATGAACAGCGTCGGACACTCGTCGATGATGAATGCGCAGGGCACTCTATCCTTTTGGTTGATCAGGCCGGCACAAGTAGACGCGAACAGCGACAGCGCGGGCGCATAGCTCTTCTTCAGCATATCATCATTCCCCAGCACGACGATGCGCGGTTTGATGCCCTTTTCAGGATCGGGCTGTACGTTAATATCAAGGGTGAAGTCATCTCCGCTGGTCACCCAGGCCATTTTTTTGTCATTCAGCTTCGACATCGCGATCTGCAGCGACGCCAACTGGCCGCCCAACTGTTCTCCCGCTCCCGTCCGCTGTGCCGACCGAAGCGCGGAAATGGTGGCGGATACTTCCGGGTCATCCAGCATGACTTCTATCGTCCGGTCAAAATCGTCGTAGGAACAAAACTCGATCACGTGCGGCAGCGAGCAGATATTCCGTCCCGTTTCGACAGCCTTGCAGCGGAGGTACCAGATGATCCCCGTGAGGATCGTGACGGCGGAGTCACTGAAAAATTCCCCCGACTTCTGCGCCCAGTTCAGGTTGATATTGTAAAGAATCGTCTTAGAGGCCTCGTTCGCGAAAGCATATTCCGGCAATATTTTCGGATGCAGGGGGTTGCACCGGTGAGAGTAGCGAACATCCTTAAAATAGATACTGTAGAAATCACAAGCGGTCCCCCCCTGTTCCTGCGCGTGCCGCCACGCGTTATAGGCATACTGACTTAATGTTGGAAACTTGAAGTCATAGATCAGTGCGGAAAAGCCCTTATGGATCGCCTGATCGATGATCGGTTCGATGAGCGTATAGGATTTTCCGGCCCCGGGACCACCGACGATCATGATCCCACGGAATGGATTGAGGAGATTGACCCGGCCTGCGGTGGTCTTCCAATGGATCGACGCATCATTCATATGCAATGACTTGTTCTGCCGGATGCGATTGCTCATAGGACCGACGGCGCTCAGGGCAGGAGTATCATGGCTTCTTTTATAGAGTAATATAGTGGCCGGACACAGGAGAAGCGCGGTCAGATAAAGCGAAAAGCAAACACCGAAAGAAATGGCCGGCACCGATCGGAGGCAAAAAAAGGATCCCAGCAGCAAGCCGATCGAAACGCCCACCGCCGGCAGCAGCCAAGAGCGAAAACGTCGGAAATGGATTTTCTTCCCCTGCGAAATCCAACCCATGATAAACGAACAGAAGATATAGAGCACCGGAACGATATACCATTGTCGGTATAGGGGCATGACCATGCGCCATAGCCGAACGATCACCCAAAAAGCGCCCGGGTGATGATCCCGGACGGTGAGCAGGAATTCGGGATTGAAACAAGCCCCGATGCCGAGCGTGATCAGGAAGCAGAGCAGGAACAGCACGTGAAGCAGCCAGTCTTCATAGTGGGAGGAGGGCGATTGCTTTTGCATAAGGACGGTTTACCTTGCTTGCACCATGGCTATTGTGATATCCGCTTTTTCGTTGTCTGTTCTTGCTCCTGGACGTCATCCACCTTTTGTTCGTATCCACCGATAATGGCCTTCAGTGAATACGGCTTCCTGGCTGCCTCGCCCTCGTCCTTCGGTTTATTCTTAGAACCCACAGGCCTTCCTCTCCTTTTTTGCTGCGGTTGTTCCTCCGTTGGTTGTGGTTGCATCTCGGATTCTTTTCGCCGAGCGGAGGGGCTCGCGATAGGCGATGACGACGATTGTTGGGAGGCTTGGACGGACGTTGACGTTTCCGCACGCTGCCCCTCCGGTTGCGTCTGCCTTTCGTGTATCCGCTTATGCTCTTGCACCTCTTCTGGTTTAGCCGCCCTGGCCTTCAGTTGGAATCCATCGCCAACTTTTTGCCATTGAAAGCGCACATCACCTACTTGACCGGTATATTCCTGTTTCTTTTTATCCCAATATTTAAAGTCGTGGACAATCACAGATTTACCTTCAAATAAGTCCTTACGTTGTTGGTCGGAGAATTTATAGTTGTATTCGACTTCCGGCACGTTTTGCCAACCGGCATTATTCGTGGGTGCCCTTACCGCAGTTGATGGCTGCACATTCGGCTGCCCGCCATCCACCGGCCGCTGCATCGGTTCTTCCCTTATGGCGCCCTGAAGTGCTTCCCGCGGATTTACCGGTACCTGGCCCGCGGCTAGCGCTTCCTGAGCCTGCTTTATGAGAGCGGGCACATCCACTTCAGGCTTATAGCCAAAGATCACCGGAGTATTCGAATCCGATCCCGGAATACAATCCTTTTTCGACAGCATATTGGGCCAGACTTCCTGCGGTACGTTTAAGCCTGTCTTTATCCATTTATCACCTTGCTTTATCGACAACTCACAGTCCTCGAGCCTGACAGATTTACCGTCCTCCATATCCGCTTTTTCCTTTTCGGTAAACTTATGGCCATATCGCTCTGCCGGCAGTTCTTTCGTAGAAAAGCCGAATTTATTAATCTCGCCTTTGTCCTCCAAAGTCATTTTTTCGTTCATCATTGTCACCCACATGCGCTTCTGATCTCCCGCCGAATTGATATAATCGGGGATCATAACCGACACAGGCTGATCATGCCGGCGGTTCACCAGCCTGTTCATCTTATTGATATGCGGATAGCGCTGTCCCACGGGAAACCTGGCCTCACCGGAGGAGGATTTGGCGAACACACTGCTCAGAAATACTTTGTTTCCTTGTCTTTTGAAGTTTGCTTTTGCTTGCATCTCGCCATCGGCATTTTTTACCTGATGTGTGAACGCGTAGGTCTCATCCTTTCCCTGGATGAATTTCATGAGGCCGTCTTGGAAGATGTCCTGCGGGATGCCCATTTCGATCAGTGGCTTTGACGCTCGCTGATAAACTACTCGGTGGGGAGCCTGTCTCGGTTGCGTATCATTCGCTGGCATAGGGTACTAATTATAGTCCAAATATAAATTAAAAATTGCAAAAACAAAATTAAAAATTTAGTTTATAACACTATTAATTATAATACGGCTCATTTTATTTAAGCTTTCGCCGCTTTTTCCGGGCAAGCGCCTCTTCCTCCTCCAGGGACCTATCCGCTCCGGAATTCACCATCGTTCCCCCTCCACCGGCAGTAAGCATACTTGCGAATACCCTATCGAATCCAGATATCCCCTGATCGCTCCATGACTGTCGCTCTTCTGCCCGGTCCAGGGCCGCCATTGCTTCCGGATCAAACCCGAAATGTGTCTTCCCGGGCTGAGTGGGTGCCAACGCTTCCCGATCCGCTGCCGGCAACCGGTCAAACAATTCCCGCCATTTTACGGGCGAAAAGAAGGCCGGTCCGTCATAGGCGCTCAACCTTATCGCCGGATCGTCGAGCAGGAACAATTCGGCCTTCCGGAGTTCCGGTTGGTGAGGATCTCTTTTCCAATACAGCCCGACACCGCGTTCGTTTAAGGCGCGCAGATAGCGCTTAAACTCATCTGCTTTGGCGGTTTTTTGCACTGTTCTTTTCAAAAAGGTCTCTGCACGAGTCAACCGGTGGTGGAGCGAGCGATATCTCCGCCAAAGCAGAAGCGAACGCCGGAGCCGCCCGATCTCAGGTTCCGTCAAAGCCAGCACGGCCGGTCGGCCTGTCATTTTCGCGATGGATTTCGTGTTGCCCGAACGCAACGCATGGTATAACATCCGACCCGAAAGATTGGCAGCCGGGCATAAAACGCCGGCGGAGACCAGTAACTTCTTCTGCGCTGCATTCAACCGCTGGGAACCATCACAGCCAATGGCGTCAAGGAATTGACCAAATCCGCCATACAGTTTTTCGACTGACGTCCGGAAGGTTTGACCCGAGCGATCAAAGGACAAATAATGCTGTCCCTCCTCTTCCTTTAACCGGATACCGTTCCGGTTGAGCAGAAGGTGCATCTCCGCCATTCCGAGCTGATCTCGCTCCATTTCTTCCCGATAATATGAAAACAGCCCATTGACATGATCTCTTATCGCGTTTGCCGTGAACCGCGGGACAAAATTTTGTTTCAGCACCCCCGGCGACAGAGACCTCCCCTGCCAGAAGATATCTGTCGCCCGGTATCGTCTTTCTTCTTCCAAGATGGTGAGACCGGACAAGACGCCGCGCCTGGAGACGAAAACTTCCGCTTTTATTCCCCTGCCTTCCAAAGAAGCGCGAATGTCCTCGGGGGTATATACTGCTCCCTTCAGTAACTCGTCGTAGGCCGACGACAGCAGCGGTCCGTACCGCGCTTGCGTCACCTGATCGGGTGGATCCCAGTAGAATGATCGCTGCCACTTGCCATCTGCCCTGGCTCGGAGTTCACGATTTCGCGTCAATCGCGCTGCTAAAATCTGCCCAAAGCCTTTGCCCATGTCACGTCCCCGCAGCATTGACCTGCGTCCACCCTTATCCATCCGGTAAAAGATTACCCCTTCCCGTATAAAGGGACGCCCATCCCCGTCCGATGTTACCATATTTATCTGATGCCGACGCAGACACGCCTGCAGGGCAGCCATTTCCTCAATTCCTTCCCGGTTCAAATAATATTGCAGGTTTTGGATCACCACCTTTTTGAACGGCTTACCCGGTATCAGATCCGTGGGGCTTAGCGACTCGACGGACAGGTCGACAACCGCTTTTGCCGACTTGACCGGCGTCAGCCCGTATTTTCGTTCCAACCTCCGACAGATACTGATGGCGACTTTGGCCTCGTTAAACGCGTTGATCTTCCGGCCGTCTTCCCCTACCCGGCTCGCGGCAATGTGCAGGTGCGGATGGGCGGTATCATAATGCCGGTAGATGACCGCCGGCACCTCCCCGTATCCCATGTCGCGGAGGAATTCTGTAGCGATCGCCACCGCCTGACTATTGTCTGCCAGATCACCCGGCGGGAAGGAAAGACTGGCATGAAACACCGGTTTCTCGATCCGCTTTGCCCGGGCTGACCAGGAATGCAGAGAACCGCTCAGCTCGGCGGCGGACGAATGCCAGCCAGATCCATCCGTAAAATTTACTACCGCCAGCCGCTCGCTTCCTGCCCATTCCTCGACCCCATTCTCCCCTTCCACCCACTGTACCGGCTTATCCTCACAATAGGCTAAGAGACCTCCAAAGTGCCCGCCGCAACCGATCTTCGGGATCATTTTTCTGCATTTTTAAGATTGATCAATGACTGCAATTGCCGGGAGATCTGCTGCAACAAGTGAAACGAATCATCCGCCGCCGGCTGTCCTTTTCGCCGGTTAAGTGCCAACGCGATCTGATTGAGGTTGTTCCCGATCCTTTTTAATTCAGCCTGCGTGTCGGCCGGCACTTCGATACGCGTATAGGCGATGACCCGCGCATCCCTGATCGTCCGGTAACAGAATTCGCCGATCGTCCGGCATGGGCTATCCCCAAACCACTGCATGATCCGGTCATATTCGGCGGCGGTGAACCGCAGATATACCTTCCGGTCGCGAAGACTCCCTTTGGTTAATGGCTTTCTTCCCATAGTTTTCATTTTGAGTACGAGGCTCGCCACTCCATTTTCGCCCGCATAAATACACCTTGCTAACGGCCATCCTTAGCGATATACCAGGGACTGCTCCCATTGGTTCAAAGTTAATTCAATAGTTACTAAAATAAAAGTATTAATTTTGTTTTTAAAGTCAGATTCAACTATTACTTTTGTTGAATAGTTGAACGAACGGATACAAGCAAACGCGGTAAAATTGAAACGTTGAAAAATTGAATGGTGAAAAACTCGAAAGATCGAAAAGCTGAAAGTTCGATCAACCGAAAATTCGATTATGTAATTTCTCAAACAATTGAAAAGTTCTTTAAATACATGCTCACTTAACTGAAAACTTAATTAATTTCTTACTGAAGTAATTTATTAATGAAATTCTCACTTATTTAAATACTTACTCACTTACTTATTTACATGTGTACTTTCTTAATTATTTCCTTACCTAATTAACTCTTTCATTATTCAATTATGCATTCCATGAACCAAGCCACGATCATCGCCTTCGGGAATCAAAAGGGAGGTACCGGCAAGTCCACCCTTTGCCGCATTCTCGCGACCCAACTTTGGTATTCGCGCCCTGATATCCGCACTGTCATCTGGGACTGCGACAACCCCCAGTTCACCAATGCCCGGCTCCGGGAAATGGACCTGGTACTGTTTGACGCCCTACCCGATCTCAACCGGTACCGGAAAATAAAGGGTGAATATTCCGCTCAATGCGCGGTTGCGCCCTTGTATCCTATAAAGGAAATGGACATCAGTCGGATCGAACGGGAGGGAGAAGCCGATCTCGCCCAGTTCGACCTCGTCTTTATCGACCTGCCTGGAAAGATCGACAGCGAAGAGCTCGGCAAGGTACTGCCCGCGATCGATTACCTATTCATCCCGATCGACTATGATTATGGGACTGTCGATTCCACCGTTCGCTACCTGACCGTCCTTCTTAGTCTGGCTGGTCACCACGAACTGCCGTTAAGCGACAACATCTATCTGTTCTTTAATAAAATGGAAAAGAACCAGATCGCGGGGTCGGCTATCCCCGTGCGGCAGGATATCCTCGAGACCCGGCCGGGTGTGAAATTCCTCGAACAGGTGGTGCTCAGCCGGAAGAATATCAAAGATGACACCTTCAGCACCCTCTGCCGTCTCCACCAGGATAGCAAGACAGATAACGAGCATTTCCAGCTCTTCTTCCGCGAATTCCTCGACACCATCCATCCGCAGGTTGAAAAGTTGAATAAGTAATTAATTGAAAAGATCATGTCGAATAAACACCTGGGTTCCCGCCTTTCTGCCTTCTCGTCCCAGCAATTGAAAAGCGCTACATTAAAGGTGAATCAGGGAGAAAACCCCATGTTACCAGAAGAACCCGTAGGACCGGCCGTCACTCCCACACCGCCCGTGGTTGAGCCCCCGGCCAATGCTCAAGAAACATTGGAACTGCCGGTAAGGCCCCCCGAGTGGATCAGCATTGCCGGCGAGATCGACAAGGTAAGCCAACGGGACTGGCAGCAGATGGACACATTTACCAAAAACGCCCGCCAATATAAGGGGCAACTCACCAACGATGTTGCGAAGCTGACCGCCGACAATCACGAATTTCTAAAAGCCCTTAAATTCACCATGGGGGTTGACATCAGCCAGTTCGTCAATAATTTCATTGAGCAATTCCGCGGCCGGTACAAGGAAGAGCTTCCCGGGATTTTCAAACGCTAACCGAAGGCCATGCATCCGCTGCAAACCCTGGTCGCCAATAAAGTTATTTTTGCGGCTATCGTGCTGACGGCACTCCTCCTTTACCTGGCGGTAGCTTCCCTCCTTTGGCATCGCGACCGGCGGCATACAGTGTCTACGATTGTTCCGCCTGCGCGCAGACCGGTGCGATCAACCGATGATGACCCTGCCGCGATCGCCGGCGAGATATCCGCCAACCTTGAAAAGTTACTGGCTGAAAAAAGTAGCGGATCCATTGATAAGGATATCCTCCTTAAGAAATTACTGCGGTCCGAACGATTCAAAGGATAACAATGTCCAAGCGGACAAAAATTAATAATTCACTTTTTCAAATTAATACTTGTCGTTTACAAACTTTTGATTTACTTTTGATGAAACAATCCGAACCAAATGAAACACAGTACAATGATCGGTACCCTACGGCAAGCTCTTCGGAGCTTGCCCGGTACCGTAAAACTTTCGGTTCTTCTTATTCTGCTTACCTGTGCGACAACATCAGCACACGCTCAAATGGTCGACGGCAGCGGCGGCGTGTTCTCCACCTTCAAGTCGAAAGTACTCCCCATCATGAATGCCCTCGTCGGTATCGCCTGCCTGTTTGGCATCGGAAAGGGCGCACTGGATCTAATGGGCGGCCATGAGCATGGCAAGCGCAATTTGGTCTGGGTGGTTATCGGGGGATTGATCTGGACCGCCGCCTCACTTATCATCAACGCCTTAAGCTGACCTATGTTCGAATACTACACCGAGGTCTGCAATTCCTTCCGGAAAGAACCGGAGATCTTTGCTATCCGGCAGACCTTCTTCCTGTTCCTCCTTTGCCTTCTCGGCGCCTCGGTAGTCCTCTATCTTGTCGTAGGTTCGATGGGCCTGAAGATCGGGAATTATCTCGCAGCGGCGGGTATCCCCCTCCTGCTACTGCTTTATGTAGCCATCAGAGCAGCCGGTGATCGGTTGTCCCTGGGTTACATCTATAAACGGCTATCCTATCCGCGAACGCCGAAGTACATCAGGGGATCTTCCGCCCGCCCTAACCAAAACGACCATGAAAACCCGGCCAGTTCCAACCGTATCCTTCCGCGACATTAACCCCATCCTGTCGATCGACAACGGTCTGCTGGTTAACCGCCGCGGCGATTATTCCGTGATCTATCAGGTAGAACTTCCCGAAGTATTCTCCCTCACTCCCGAAGATTACGCGACGGTCATCCAAGCTCTGAGCAACGGTCTGAATATCCTCTCCGAGGGTCTGGCCTTTCAGCGGTTGGACTTCTACATGCCGGTTAGCCCCGGCCTTCTGCTGCAAGACCAGAGCTACGCCGCATATCGGGATATCCGCAAGCTGAACGCCCGGCGTGTCATTGAAAACAAGACATATTTCGTCTTTACCCGCCTGGCCCGTCCCAACCAAAAAAGATCCTTTGGCAATACCTTGTTCGATGCCATGGGAGGTGGAAAGGTCAAGGGGCTTTTCCAGGAAAAACATTATACGGACAGCCTGGTGCGGAACTTCCTCCAGGAGGTTGAGGGATTCATCACAGGAATGGAACGGTGCCTCGAAAAATCCAAGGCCCTGCGCTGCCGCAAGCTTGCCGACGATGAAATTTCCCAACTGGTTTTTCAGCGCTATTTCGCACTTGACCCGGACACCGTCAACCTTCGCCCTGACTATGCGGATCTCAAAGATACTGCCCGGCTCGGCCCGAGCCTGATCAACATCTTCTCCATGGAAGCCGACGGGTTGCCGCCGGCTGTATACAGCTCCATCATCGAAGGCAGCTATCATAAGGAGGGGATATCCGAGCTGCCGGTATCGTATTTACACGACACGGCGTTCAATCTGGATTTCCCGCACATCGTCAACCAAGTGATCTACACTATCCCGCAAAAGAGAACTTTTGAAAAGCTGCGGAAGAAAATGAATTTCATGACGGGAGCCGCCGCCGGCAATGCGGAGAATTCGCGAAATGCTGCCAATATCGAGCGCTTTATGGAAGAATTCCAGGGTAAATCCGGCGAAAAGCTCGTCCAATTCCATTACGGGATCATCCTGATCGCTTCCGCCCACGATGAGGAGCAATACCGGGACAACTACAACCAGGTCAGAAGCCTGCTGGGAAATAATAAGATCCGGTTTACCGTCAACACGTACAATACCCTCCGGTATTTCTTTTCCTACGGCCCGGGGAGCGCGGCCGAGATCGCCGATGAGGACCGGGCATTATGCCTGTCCACCCATGCGGCCTGCTTCGGCGTATACGAATCCAATCTAAAAAGCGCCACGAACGGCATCCTGTTCACCGACCGCAAATCCGGCTGGCCGGTCTACATCGATATGTGGCAGCACCCGCTCATCACCAACAAAAACCAGCTGATCGTCGGGCCTTCCGGGACAGGAAAAAGCTTTACCCTCAACTATTTTATCCGCCACTATCTTGATCAGGGGGAAGACGTGGTCGTCGTAGATCTTGGCGGTTCCTATGTTCGGCTTAATACCTTATATAAGGGGCTGAACATCGAGTGCTCGCCAGCGCATCCATTGACCTTCAATCCTTTCCTTCTCGTAGCGCGCGATGAGAGGGGCCGGTACCTGCCCCCGACCGAGGAGGATACCGAATTTATCACCCTGCTGCTGTTTACGGCCTGGCAATCCGCCAACCAGGAAAGCAAGATCACGAGCGAAGTAAATGCCGTCCTGAAAGAACTGATCCTGCTCTACTACGACGAGGTCAATCACACCGGTGATACCCCGGACTTCACCGGGTTCTACCATTTTACCCGGGATCAGTTCGGGCAGAACGATCATTACAAGCACCTCTCGGCCCAGACCTTCAACAAAGAAAGTTTCCTGCTGGTCATGCGCTTTTTTATAAAAGAAGGAAGGGGATTTAAGGAGGGACAATATCATTATCTTTTCAATGTCGACCGCAACCCTGAGATCTTCCATACGCCATTCGTCATCTTCGAGCTGGAAGAGATCAAGAGCAATAAAGTGCTCTTCCCGATCACCTATTTCATCCTGTCCCAGGTGGTCCTGAATAAGCTCCTGCGACAAAACAAAAAGACCGGCCGCCGCCTTCGCTTCCTCCTTGATGAAGTTTGGGTCCTGTTCTCCGGCGAATACGGCGACATGAGTCCCTTCATCGAATACGCGTACCGAACGTTTCGCAAGCACAATGGGTCGATCTGCATCGCGACGCAGGATATCAACGATATTTTTAAAAACCCCAAGGTGGGAGCGGCCATTAAGGAGAACTGCGATATCAAGATCCTCAAAATGCAGAACCGCGACAAACTGGACAGCATCTGCGAAGCCCTCCAGCTCAATAACCATAACCGGAACGTCCTGTTCTCGATGACCGACAAATATAAGGACGTCTATATCCAGTTCAAGGATTTCGGAGTGGTTCTCCAGATCGACACCGACGACTACAGCCTCGGTTTGTTCTCCTCCGACCCTGACCACAAAAAATGGCTGCGCCAGGACCTGGAAAGGACGGGTTCCCTCCCCGTTACCTTAGAAAATTTTGCCAATTATCTCTCCACCCAAAAATAGAAAATTTATGAAAAAGTTAATTTATCTGCCTTTCCTGCTTATACTTTCCAAAGTCGATGCCCAAATGGTCGTCGAAGACCCGGAAGCAGACGCCCAACTGGCCAGCAGCAGCGCGAAACAAACCCAGTCGAACTTTCTGCAAAACGCGATTAAAGGCTACAATTATTTGATGGCGAAGATTCAAAACAGCACCCTCGGCGAGGTTACGCAGACCGCTAAGGGCGTCAGTAACCAGTTCAATCTGCTGAACGCCGCGCTGGATGTCGCCGATGCCTTTCAGCAGTCCCAGATGGTCAAAGATTTCTTCGTTAAGCAAAGCGCAATTATCTCTCAGATCAATACGGTCAATCAAAGTCTCTACAACACCGACTTTGTGATGAATGCCAAAATGCGACAGGCCGCGCTCAATCTGCTCAACGATGCGTATGTCAATGCTGCAAAGAGCCTGTCGGTGATCGCCAATGGGTTTATCAAGAAGCAATTGAACCTCTCGGAACGCATGGTGTTCTGCGAAAAGGCGGCCTCCTATCTTACGGATGCCCTTTCAAAGGTGCAGCAAGCTGCGTCGATCATAGAGAAGGCTACCGCAGACAACGCGCACATCCAAAATAAGTCCACCTTTATAAAAGCCGTATTCTAATGTCGCTTTTCCTTCTTCAGACGGCCGCCAACCAGGCGCTGACAAATGTCCTGAACAGCATGATCAACTCGTCCGCGACGCAAGTCAAAGACGCTTTCGCTCCTGTATTGGCGCAAATGCAGACCTACTCCTACGGGCTTGCCGCGACGGGTTTATTAGCCGGTATGCTGCCGCTCGTCCTGGGGTACATGTTCTCCGGACAGTTCTCCTATGAGACCCTTTTCAAATACCTCCTCATGGCAGGACTGTTCGTCAACTACCCCACCTTGATCCGGCTGGCAGACGACGTGTTCAAACAGCCCGGCGAACAGCTCGAGAATACCCTTAAGGCGCAATCCAATGACGGTATCGATCTGGTAAATGCCTATGTCACCGCCTATACCGATGCCGTAAACCAATATTATGACAATAAAGACGCGCAAGTGAGCTCGCTGGACCTGGGTGCAAGACTGGATATTGCGATAGATCGAGCCCTCAAGCACATCGGTATCTATATCTG
>DATNBP010000246.1:0-28444 GCA_035572015.1 Puia sp.
GATCCGTTTTGGTTGACGCGGATGGAACAACAATTTCAGGGCCAGCCGGATCGTCAGCCAGTGGATAAAAGCGGAGATGAAAGGGATCGTATACAACCACCAGGAAATCGTCGTCATTCGGGCGCATTTTGAGCCTGCAAAGAAAGGGGAAATTGTTTTTGCAAAAGAATCATTTTATACTAATTTCGCGCTTCGGAATTGGTCTACGGTGGCTGTAGCTCAGCTGGTTAGAGCATCAGATTGTGGTTCTGAGGGTCGTGGGTTCGAGCCCCATCAGCCACCCGTCAAAAGCTTCGGTCGAATGGTGATGATCCATGGGCCGGGGCTTTTTTTATAAGCGGCTGTTAATATTGATCCGGGGCGACAACATACCATTGCAATAATCGTTATTTTTGAGAGTTATGCTTAAAGTAATGAAGTATATGATCAATAAGAGAAATTTGCCTTTCGCCGTGCTGATCCTGGCCGCGGGAGTCTTTCTGGCTTTTCGCACGTTCGGTATCGGCGGTACCCCCCCTTCCAAAGACGAGACGATCCTGCACAATGTGGGTGAGTATCTGGAGGAACTCCATTACAGCCCCAAGCCCATCGACGATAAATTCTCAGAGGAGGTATTCGGCAAATACCTTGGCGAAGTGGACGTGGAAAGGAATATCTTTTTTCAATCCGATATCGATGAACTGAACCGGAAATATGGGAAAGAGATCGACGATGAGATACTTGGGAAGCCCATCTCTTTCGTGCCCGCAGTCAACCTCCTGTACAAAAAACGTCTCGCAGAAACCGAACAGATTTACAAATCCATTCTGGCAAAGCCTTTCGACTTTTCGAAGGACGAAGATTATGACCAGAATTTCGATAAGCTTGCCTACCCACATACCGATGCGGAACGCCGCGAAGCCTGGCGGAAGCAACTGAAATACCTTGCCCTCGTCCGTTACGCGGACATGATGGATAACCAGGAAGCAAACAAGAGCAAAGCGGGTTTCGTAGTGCGCACCGATGCCCAGATCGAAAAAGACGCAAGGGACAAGACGCTGAAGGTCATGAACCGGCTATATGAGCGAATGAACATGAAAATGACGGACGACGACCGGTTCAATATGTTCGTGGAGACGGTCGTTCAGACGATGGACCCGCATACGGATTATTTTCCGCCGGTCGAGAAACGCTATTTCGACGAGCAGATGAGCGGACATTTTTTCGGGATCGGCGCTTCGCTGAAAGAAGAAGACGGCAATATCAAGATAACCACCCTCGTGACGGGCAGCCCGGCCTGGAAATCGGGTAAGGTAGGAATTGGGGATATAATCGAGAAGGTGGCGGAAGGGAACGCCGAACCGACCGACCTGACGGGATACAGCGTGGAGGACGCCGTGAAGGTGATCCGCGGCACCAAAGGCTCCGAAGTACGGCTGACGCTGAAGAAGACGGATGGCACTACGCATGTCGTGTCCCTCATCCGCGAAGAGATCGTGCAGGACGAGCTGACCTTCGCCCGCAGCGCGATTGTCAATTCCCCGAAAGGAAAGATCGGATATATTTACCTTCCCGAGTTCTATGCGGACTTCGATAACCCGAAAGGCAACCGATGCTCCGTCGACGTGGCCAGGGAGGTGGTGAAGCTCAAGGCGGAAAAGGTCGACGCGATCGTGCTCGATCTGCGGAACAACGGCGGCGGTTCGCTATCCGACGTCGTTCAGATGGCCGGACTCTTCGTGCCCCAGGGACCGATCGTCCAGGTTCGGAGTCGCGATGAAAGCCCGCAGGTCTATCCGGACCATGACAAGTCCGTTCTTTGGAACGGCCCATTTGCCGTAATGGTCAACGAGCTCAGCGCTTCCGCGTCGGAGATCTTCGCGGCCGCCATCCAGGATTATCACCGCGGCATCATCATCGGCAGCAGCTCCACGTATGGAAAGGGTACGGTCCAGCGGCCGATCGGCCTGGACAAGTCGATGGGCCTGGATCCGACCAACAGCGCGTTGGGTACGATCAAGCTTACCCTGCAGAAATTTTACCGGATCAACGGCGGTTCCACGCAACTGCGGGGCGTATCCTCGGACATTGTCCTGCCCGACGTCTATCCCGACATCTACGAATACGCCAAGATCCGCGAGAAGGACAACCCGGACGCCCTGCCCTGGGACGAGATCAGGCAGGCGGATTATACGCCATGGAAATACGCCTATGATCTGAACGAGATCAAGGGGCTTAGTAGCCAGCGGTTGGCCCATGACTCGGCCCTTAGCAAGCTCCGGGCGGACGCACAATGGCTGAGCAGGACGGAGGACAAAGTGACCTCGCTCAATCTCAGGAGATACGAGGAAGAGCAAAAGGAAATCAAGGCAAAAGTTAAGGAGATCGAGGACCTGAGCAAGCTGCCACCGGCGCAGCAGCTATCCGTCAATGCCCTGCCGGAAGATGTGCACAAGTACGACGATGACAAGAATAAGGCCGACCGCTTCCAGGCCTGGCTCAGGGACCGGAAGTCCGATCTTTGGTTGGGTGAGACGGTGAATGTCCTGGACGACATGATCGCGGAAAAGAGCGTTGTATACAACAAATAGCGTGATCGCGGGCCGGCTTCCCCGTTTCGCGACCAGCCCACCCCGCCAGGGGAAGCGGGACGAGCAGAGGGAAGCCCCAAGGGAAGGAGAACCCAACCGGCAGGTTACAGATATCGTTCCAGAATGATGTTCATGTGATGCCTGACGTGACCCGGAATGAGGTAGGCGATCGTGAACGCATTCTGAGTCCGGCCGTTCGCCAGACCGACGAAGCGAAGCTGCTCGTCGGACATACCCTCCAGCAAATATTCGGTCGATTCGCGCACCGCCCTGAATTCCGCCACGAGGTCTTTCCAGCGCCTTTGCGCGCCGCCGGAATGCGCGCCCCAGGCCTGTTCGTCAAAGCTTGCCAGGGGGGTTGCGTCCATCCGCCCCAGGCGAAGGGCACGATAGGCGAATACGCGTTCGCAGTCGATGATATGCTGCAGCAATTCGCGCAGGGTCCATTTGCCTTCCGCGTACGCGTAGTCATGTCGTTTTCGGGGAATGCGTTCCAATAGTTTCAGAAATTGACGCTTGTTCTTCCGGATCGCGTTCCGGAAGTCCTTTTCGGGCACCAGGTCAAGATAGCCCTGGTAAGTTTCCGCTTTGATTATCTCGGAGGTGGGGATCATACCTCCCGAATATAGTTAATCTTTTTTATTGATAAGGGCTGGTTTGTCCGATTTTTTGACGCTCAGCGACGCGGCCACCTTCAGCGCCTCATACGCGTTGACGATCCCGCCTGAAATCGAAAGGTCGGAAAGGTTCACCATATCATCCTCAGACCCGGGCTTTTTGACCTTTACCGGCAGCTGGACGGCGCCCTTCATGATGCAATATTTGACTTGCTGCGGCGTAAGCGTCGGATAATATTCGAGGACCAGTGCTGCTACGCCCGTAACGACCGGCGCGGCCATGCTGGTGCCCTGGAGGTTCTCGTATTTATTGCCGCCGGGCACCGTGGACCAAATCCGGGTCCCCGGTGCGAAGACATCGACTTCGTCCTTACCGAAGTTGGAAAAAGAGGCGGTATAGCTGCTGAAACCCGGCTCGGCCTGGGGATCGCTGCTGGCGCCGACGGTGATCCAGTTGGATGCGGTGTAGGTCGAGTGCAGGAAATGGGGGCTGGGGAAATTGTCGGTTGTATCGACGTCCGCGGCGTCGTTGCCCGCGGCGTGGACAAGCAGCACGCCTTTGCTCTCGGCATACCGGACTGCCGAATCGACCCAGGGTTTTTCCGGTGACAGGTTCTTTCCAAAACTCATATTGATAACCCTGGCGCCATTGTCTACCGCATAGCGGATCGCCAGCGCAATATCCTTGTCGTGCTCGTCGCCGTTCGGGACTGCGCGGATCATCATGATCCGTACGTTGTCATCGATCCCGTCCATCCCCTTGCCATTATTTCTCTCGGCTGCGATAATGCCGGACACATGGGTGCCGTGCATGGGATCGCCGGCCATGACATCGTTGTTGCCATAATAGCGGTCGTTGATATCCGATTCATTGTCCTGTACGACCTCGTGCCGATAGTCCTCCGGAGCCTGCGACTTTGTCGCTTCCTTCTTTTCTTGGGACTCGACCTCCTCCGTAAACTCGAAAAGAAATTGCTTGTTGGTCATGTCCATGATCTTGTTGGCCTTGAAAAGGTAAAGGATCACGGCCTTAGCGCTGCGCGTCTCCATTGTTTTCGTCTCGAAGCTGTCCAGGTCGTTGCCCGTATATTCCGGCTTGCCCATTGCTTTTTCAAGGATGCTGTCGCTCTTGACGCAGGCCTGCAGCGCGTGATGCAGGGTATAGAGGTCGATCGCGTTGTCTGCGCCGTCGCCCATGACCGATTTGCGGGCTTTCACCCACATCCTGTAATCATCCCTGTCTTCGGTATTCCAGGCGGAGGAGTCGAGCGCCTGCGTGTCAAACTTCGATTTGAACATATAATAGACCCGGGCCTCTTCCTGAGAATCGTCCTTGACGTTCTTCCCGTCCTTTCCGCCGATAAAATTCCAGCCGTGCACGTCGTCGACATAGCCGTTGTGGTCATCGTCGATCCCGTTTCCCGGGATCTCACCCGGGTTCGTCCAAAGGATGTCCTTGAGATCTTCGTGCGCGGTATCCACGCCCGAGTCGATGACGGCCACTACGACCGTCTTGCTTTTCAGTTTTTTGAGATGGACGAATTCGTAGGCTTTTTTCAGGCTGATCCCATAAAATCCGTCCGTTTCCTTATCGAGCAGGTGCCAGCCTTTCGGCAACTCTTTCTTTGCTGAATTTCCCTGGGCAAAAATCGTTACCGGCAGGCAGCCGATCAGGATCAACAATATCCAGCTCCTCAGGCGTCTGGGGCTACTAATCATGTGTGTGGTTGGTTTTATTGAATATAGTCCGGCAAAATAGCAAAACCCTCGCCATCCGGGCTCAAAAATTACAGGAGTGGCTTTATCAAGATGTTAAAATTATTGTTTTTCAATGCTAAGCCTTAGTTCCACGCGACGGTTGGCGGCCTTCCCGGCCGTTGTCCGGTTATCCGCGACCGGGCGGGTCTGACCATAGCCGATAGCGGTTAACCGGCTTGCCGCAATTCCCTTCGCCAACAAGTAGTTGCGAATAGCTGTCGCGCGTTTCTGCGAGAGCTGCATATTGTGGGACGGGTTACCGGAAGCGTCTGTATGCCCTTCGATCGTCAGGTGCCATTCGGGATGAGCCGCGAGGCGATTCGCCAGTTCGTCCAGGGCTCTGGATGTGCTGTCCTGGAACCGGTCGCTGCCGGAATTGAAGAGGACATTGTGCGCGATATAGTTGATGGCAACACTATCTTCCTTCCTGATGACGGGGGCAGGCGGCGGCGGCGCGACGACGACGGGCGGCGGAAGGGGACAGCCATGGTTGGAGGCAGGTCCGGCGCTGTCCGGGCACTGGTCGATCTCATCGTTGACGCCGTCTCCGTCCCGGTCCGGGATAGGGCAGCCGTTGTATCGGGCAAGGCCAGCGACCGTCGGGCAGGAATCGTGCTCGTCGTCGACCCCGTCGTGATCGGTGTCCGGCACCGGGCAGCCTTGGTACTTGGCGGTTCCCGGTTTGAGCGGGCATGCATCCTGGTCGTCCGGGATACCGTCCTTATCGGTGTCTTTTTTCTTCAGATGCGGCGGGGTCCCAGCGGAATTGAGCCAAATGCCGAGCGAGGCGCCGAATACAGTATGACGGAAAGTCCCGGGATACGGCGCGTTGTAGAAACTGGTTATGCCGCGACTGAAATAGGCGCTTACCATGATGTTTCCCAACTCGAAACCTAATTTGCCGTTTGCGCCGATGTCCAACGTCTTGTACGAACCCGCCCCCTTTCCAACGGTCACGGGGTCGGTTTCGCTGTTGAATTGCTGCGGGTCGGCTGTAAGGCTCTGGGTCGTTATATTACCGCCATAAATGAAACTCACGTACGGACCGAGGCTGAAAAAAATATTGTTTTTCCCGTTAGGGGTCAGGGGAAATTTGTAAGTCAGGTCCAGGGGGATTTCGATATAATTGAGATTGAGCGAGGATTTGTTATAGATTGTATCAGAAGCCAGGGCCTTAAGCGAGTCGTAGTTCCGGTCATACCGGCGTCCCTTGGTGATATAGGTCATCGAAGGCTGAAAGTACAGGTTATGCCCAAGCGGCACCTCCAGCATCAGCCCCAGCTCGAAACCGCTCCGGGATTGGAAAAATCGCTTCGTCGAAGTGTCGTAACCAGCTAAATGATTGGATTCTATTACGTTAGAGGAATGAAGGCCGCCGACGACGCCCAATCTGACCTGCGCTTGTGCCGAAAAGCCGCCTGCGGCTAACAGGCAGGCCAGGAACGGTTTTCTCATAACAGCAAATAAGGCGTTCAGGCCGGCATTCATGGTATTGGAATCTAACTTCTATAACGTGCGACCGGGGCGGATTATTTCCCTAAATCTCGAACTTTATCCCCTGTGCCAAAGGCAATTGGTGAGAGTAGTTTATCGTATTGGTTTGCCGCCTCATATAGGATTTCCACGCATCACTGCCGCTTTCCCGGCCTCCGCCGGTTTCTTTCTCCCCGCCAAAGGCTCCGCCGATCTCGGCTCCGGATGTCCCGATATTTACATTCGCGATCCCGCAGTCGCTGCCTGCAGCCGATAGGAACTGTTCCGCTTCCCGGAGATTGAGCGTCATGATCGAGGAAGAAAGACCCTGCGGAACCCCATTCTGGATGCCTATCGCGTCCTCGATCGAATTATACCGCAGCAGGTACAGGATCGGGGCGAAGGTCTCCTGTTGTACGATAGGATACCCTGGTTCGGCCTCGGCGATCGCGGGTGCGACATAACAGCCACTCTCGAAACCGTCTCCCTCGAGGACCTTGCCGTCGATCAGGAACCTGCAGCCCTGCTTCTTGCCGGCCTCGATCGCGCGTTCGTAGGCGCGCACCGCGTCCTTGTCGATCAGCGGGCCGACATGGTTCTTTTCCTGCAACGGATCGCCGATCCGCAGCTGGCGGTAGGCCGCCACGAGCTTTTCCTTCACTTTGTCATAAATGGAGTCATGGACGATCAGCCGCCGCGTCGTCGTACACCGCTGACCCGCGGTGCCTACCGCCCCGAATACCGCGCCGGGAATGGCAATATCGAGATCGGCATCCCCGGAGATGATGATGGCGTTGTTGCCGCCAAGTTCGAGGAGCGCGCGACCAAGCCTTGCCGCCATGGCGGTTCCGATCGCCTTGCCCATGCGCGTGGACCCGGTGGCCGACACCATGGGGATCCGGCGGTCCGCAGTCATCCATTCGCCTGCTTCCACGGCGCCCGTGATCAGACAGCTGACACCCTCGGGCACCTTGTTGGCGGCAAAGACCTCCGCCACGATCCGCTGGCAGGCCAGTGCGCACAAAGGTGTCTTCTCGGAAGGCTTCCAGATGCAGACATCACCGCAAACCCAGGCGACCATACTGTTCCAGCTCCAAACCGCTACAGGAAAATTGAACGCGGAAATGATCCCGACAATACCCAACGGATGCCATTGCTCGTACATCCTGTGGCCCGGTCGCTCGCTGTGCATCGTCAGCCCATGCAACTGACGGGAAAGCCCGACGGCAAAGTCGCAGATATCGATCATCTCCTGCACCTCGCCATAGCCTTCCTGCAAACTCTTGCCCATCTCGTAAGAGACCAGCCGTCCCAAAGCTTGTTTCCGTGCACGCAGGGTCTCGCCGATCTGCCTGACGACTTCACCGCGCCGCGGGGCCGGCCATGTCCTCCATTGAAGAAATGCCTCCTGGGCTTTTTCCACAACCCGGTTGTATACAGGCTTGTCTGTCATGGTGATCGACGCGATGCGCTTGCCATCCACCGGCGAATAGGATTCCAGGGACTTGCCGGCAGAGGAAAGCCAGTCAAGGCCCGTGGAACTTCCGGGGTTCTCGGTTTGAATGTTTAATGCTTCCAGGAAATGCATAAAAAAAGCTTGCGATTGAATGAATCGCAAGCAATTTAGCAAAAACTAACCACTAACCAGTGGCCTCAACCTTAACTTAAAATCTACTATGAAAAAACTGGTCCTCAGCCGGCATCTACCCTGCCGGCCATTATTCAATACGCAAAACCGGCCAAAAAGGTTGTCTATCTTCGTCCGCCGAAGCTTCAGCGAAGGCGGACCCACCTCCGTTCCCCAACCCCCATCCAATGCGGACCCGCGCGACGACCCGCTCAATTGAGCTTGTTTTCCATGGCCGCAAAGAAGCTTTCACTGTAACTCACGCCGATGGGTATTTCTTTATCCGCGATGCGGATCTTGCTTTTGCTGATGTGCTCGATCTTGCTGATCGGGACGATATACGACCGGTGGGCCCGGATGAATTCGCGGGCCGGGAGCTTTTGTGCGATCGTCTTCAGTGTCATCAGCGTCAGGATGGATTTGCCCGGGAGATAGATCTTGATATAGTCGTCCAGCCCTTCGATATAGAGGATCTCCTTGAGGTTGACCTTTACCATCTGGTAGTCCGATTTGACAAAAATGTATCCTTCCTGCAGCTCCTGGTTCGTCAGGTAGTCGACGTATTCTTTCGCTTTATAGACCGCTTTCAGGAAGCGGTCGTATTCGATCGGCTTGAGGAGATAGTCGATCGCGTCCACATTGAAGCCCTCCACCGCATATTCGCTGAAAGCGGTGGTGAAGACGACGGCGGTGTTTTTTTTATTGATGATACGGGAGAATTCGATGCCGTTGATATCGGGCATCTGGATATCCAGAAAAAGGATATCCACCGGGGAGACTTCCATGGCTTTCTGCGCTTCGAACGGGTCGGTATACACGCCCTTGAGTTCGAGGAAATAGATCTTTGCGATATACTTTTTCAGCACTTCCAGCGCGAGCGGCTCGTCATCGATGGCTATACAGGTTAACATTATACCGGAATTTTTAGATGAACGAAAAATTCGTTGTTCCGATCTTGGATCTGAAGATCGTAGTTATCCGGGTACAAGAGGTCCAGACGGCGCCGGGTGTTGCTGATGCCGATCCCGGTATTCTCGGTCATTTTCAGACCGGTATTGTAGTGCTTGCGATTGCTGACGAAGAAATCGACTGAACCTTCCTTTATTTCGAGCCGAATGCTGATCGGCGAGTATTCCCGCGTGCTGATGCCGTATTTGAACGCGTTTTCGACAAAAGGCAGAAGCAGTAGCGGCGCGATCTGGCGGCCGAGGGGATCGCCATTGATCGTATATTCGATCCTGGTCCGGTCGGTCAGCCGAATCTTTTGGAGCTCGATATAATGGGACGTGAACAAGATCTCCCGCTCGAGGGGGACGAGATCGTTCCTCGCTTCCGTCAGCACATAGCGCATGATGTTGGACAGTTTCATCACCGCCGCGGCCGTCTGGTCGGACTGGTCGCTCGCCAGCGCATAGATATTGTTCAGGGTGTTGAAGAGAAAATGCGGGTTGATCTGCGCCTTTAGGAAGGACAGCTCGGTCTTCAGCTTCTCGTTGGCGATCTCCCGGGTCCGCTGCTCGGACCGAAGCCATTTCTGAATGACCTTGATGCCGGTGCTGAAGATGAAGACCATCAGGAAGATGGCGATATTTCCGGGCGACAGCAGCGGCAGCGTCCTGTTCCTGGGCGGCCGGGGGACAGGCCGGGGGATCGCGGATGGCGCCTGCAGGCTGCCAAACAACCCGTGATAGATCCGTGGTACGAAGCCGTAGAAGATCAGCAATGCCAGGACCAGCAGACCGTAGCTGAGGAATTTTTGGCGGTCCAGCAACTTTGGAATCAGCACGAAGGTATTCAGGTAATAGAAGGCGATGATGATCCCGATATTGACGAAGAAAAACGTGGAAAAATAGTGATCGGTGAACAGGTTGAATTCATGTTCCCGCGGACGCGGATAAAACACCAGGGGCAGCATGAGGCAACATGCCCATGCAGCAATATTGATGACGATCTGGACGGTGATCTTTTTCAATTCCGGCTGTTCTTGCGGCCCAAAACTATAAGGGATTCCCGGTCCGGGGAGAAATATTAGATGAATGGGGTTATTGAGCCGGTGAATGGGCGGGCGCCTGCCGTAATCAGTATTGCTCCTGGTCGTTGGGGAAATCTTTCGATTTGACGTCCCGGATATACTGCTTTACCGCATCCGTGACCTCCTCGTAGAGCCGCAGGTACCGCCGCAGGAACCGCGGCTGGAATTCGGTGGTGATCCCCAACAGGTCGTGCATCACCAGTACCTGGCCGTCGCAGTATTTGCCGGCTCCGATACTGATCGTGGGGATGCGCAATGTTTCGGAGACCTCCCGGCCCAGTTGGGCGGGAATCTTTTCCAGCACCAGCCCGAAACACCCGGCTTCCTGCAGCAACCGCGCGTCTTCTTTCAGTTTGTCAGCTTCGGCCTCCTCCTTCGCCCGCACGCTGTAGGTACCGAATTTGTAGATCGATTGGGGCGTCAGCCCCAGGTGGCCCATGACGGGTACCCCGGCTCCGAGGATCCGTTTCACCGATTCCATGATCTCCTCGCCGCCTTCCACCTTCACGCCATGCGCGCCTGTCTCCTTCATGATCCTGACCGCGGAGGCCAGCGCTTCTTTCGAGTTGGACTGGTAGGAGCCGAAAGGCAGGTCCACGACCACGAAGGCGCGGTCCACGCCGCGCATGACCGAGGAGGCATGATAGATCATCTGATCCAAAGTGATCGGCAGGGTAGTCTCGTGTCCCGCCATGACGTTTGAGGCCGAGTCGCCCACCAGGATGATGTCGATACCTGCGCCGTCGAAGATCCGCGCGAAAGAATAGTCATAGGCGGTGATCATTGAAATCCTTTCACCGCTCATTTTCATCCGCTGTAAAGTGTGGGTCGTGACCTTTTTTACTTCCGTGTGTACCGACATGGGCGAATTTTTGCGAAAAGGTAGGGAATTTATCGCACCTCTTCGTACAAATGCTGGATCAGGCCGTCTGCCAGACCGATCTTCGGAACATAGATTTCCTGCGCGTTGGCCCAGCGCATGACGTTGACATAGATCTGAAGTGCCGGGACGATCACGTCCGCCCTGTCTTCGCGCAGTTTGTAGACGCGCATTCGCTCGGGAAGGGAAAACGCGGAGAACTCCTTGTAATAGTCTTTCAGCAGGTCGATGTGCAGCGGCTTGCCTTCTTTCTTTTTTGAAAGCGAAAAGACTTTATTGATATTTCCCCCCGAACCGATCGCCACGACCTGGTCGATGTAGTGCCGTGTTTCGCGCCGGATGAATTCCTTCATGCCTTCCCATTGCGGATCGGTCACCTGCTTCTTCAGCAATCGGATGGTTCCGATATCGAAAGACGAGGAGAAGATCAGCTTGTTCCCCGCAAAGAAGGTCAGTTCGGTGCTGCCGCCGCCTACATCGATATAAAGGTAGGCGTGCTCTTTATCGAGGTTTTCCGCGATGTGGTTCTCGTAGATCAGCGATGCCTCGCTGCTGCCGCTGATCACTTCGATAAGGATGCCCGTCTCCGCCCTGACCCGGTCGATGACCTCGCGGGCGTTGGAGGCGCCGCGCATCGCGGAAGTTGCGGCCGCTTTGATGTGATCGACCCTGTATGCCCGGCAGAGGAACTGGTAACCTTTGATCGTGTCGAGGATCATCGCCGTCTTTTCCGCAGGGATCTCACGCGTGTCGAATACGTCAAAACCCAGGCGCAAAGGGACCCGCACCAGGTTGAGCTTATTGAATTCAGGTTTTCCGTTATTTGTGATGACATCCGAAATTAGCAGCCTGGCTGCGTTACTGCCGATGTCGATAGCTGCAAGACGCATATGATAAAGTTGGGATCAGTCAGCAGCGCTGCCGATCAGTCCGCAGCGCAGGCGGTCAGCCGGCGGCTGCCGCAGAAACGCCGATCCGCGCGGCGGTCTCTTCCAGCGGCAGGGCTTTTTCGTGCAAATAATTATAAATTTCGATCTGAGCCCTTATCCGTTCATTGTCGTCCCGGACATAGCTGTTCCGGAGGTCGTTGTCCAGCCACCGGGCCTTGACATTATCGGTCAGCTGGATATCCAGGATATCTTTGAGCTCCCGCGTGATCGTCTCGTCGAGGACGGGGCACGTAGCTTCGACGCGGTGGTCGAGGTTCCGCACCATCCAGTCGGCGGAAGAAATAAAGGTCTTTTCTTTCCCGCCGTTGTGGAAGATGAAGACCCGGGCATGCTCCAGGTATTCGTCGATAATGCTGACGGCTTTGATGGGGATCAGGAATTTGCTGTTTTCTGAAAACAGGCAGAAGATCCCGCGGACGATCAGTTCGATGCGGACGCCGGATTTAGCCGCTTCATACAAGCGGTCGATGAGGTCTTCGTCAGAAAGGGAATTCATCTTCAGCGTAATGGCGGCTGGCTTTTTCTCCCGCGCCATACGTGTTTCCCGGCTGATCATTTTGATCAGTTCCCGACGCATATTGGTCGGGCAGGGGATCAGCATTTTGCAAGCCTTCAAAGGCGCCATGCCCTCTTTCCATTTTTCGAGATAGTTGAAGATGCGGTTGACGTCGGCCATGATGTGCCGGTCGGCGGTTAACAGGCAATGGTCCCCGTAAAGGCGGGCGGTCTTTTCATTCAGGTTGCCGGTGCTGACGAAACCGTAATGTATGGTAAAGTTATTGATGCGCTTTTTGATCAGGCAGATCTTAGCGTGCACTTTTATGTTCGGGATGCCGATCAGCACCTTCACCCCTTCATCCTCCAGGCGCTCCTTCCATTCGAGATTGGCCTCCTCGTCGAACCTGGCGCGAAGTTCCAGCATGACGGTGACGTGTTTGCCATTGCGAACTGCATTGACGAGCGCATTGATGATCTTGGAATTGCTGGCCAGCCGGTAACAGGTGATCTTGATGGTGGTGACGTTCGGATCGATCGCGGCTTCGCGCAGCATATCGATGACAGGATTGAAGGAATGATACGGGAAGTGCAGCATCACATCGCGCTCCAGCACGACGTCGGTCACCCTGGGCGTTTTGAGCAGCAGCGGATGCGCGAACGGCTTCTTCCGTTGTCCTTTTTTCGGGAATACGTCTGGAAAATCAATAAAGTGCCTGAAATTATGGATACGTCCGCCCGGGATCAGGTTACCGCCTTTTCGCGACAGGTTGAGACGCTTGACGAGATAGTCCATGAGCCCCTTATCCATTTCCCGGTCGTATACGAACCGGGTCGGACGACCCTTGCGACGATTCTTCAGCCCTTTCTCGATCTTCTGCATCAGCGTCGTGCTGACATCGTTGTCGATGTCGATCTCAGCGTCGCGCGTCACTTTGAAAACCCAGGATTCATACGTATCGTATCCGAAATAGGCGAATATGTTCCGGAGATTGTACCGGACGATGTCCTCCAGCAGGATGATGTAGTGTTCATCCATCGCCGGCGACGGCAGCAGGACGAACCGGCCCAGCACCCGGCTGGGAACCTCGATGAGCGCGTATTTCCGCTTCATGCTTCCATCCTGTCGCGACAGGACGACGGCGAGGTAGATCGACTTGTCCCGCAGATAGGGAATATTCGGGATGCTTTCGATCATGAGTGGAATGATATTCGACCGGATCTCCTCTTCAAAATAGGTCTGAATGAACTGTTGCTGGTTGGGGTTGAGCTGGGTCTCGGTCACCAGGAATATCTTCTCTTTTTCCATTTCCGTCCGGATACCTGCCCAAATGGCGTCGAATGTATCCCCTTGTTCCAGCACAATGCCCTGGATATCATTAAGTATCTTGTCCGGCGACGCCTCAAGGTGCATATTCGCCTTCGACTTGTTCCCGCTGAACTCGCTCATTCGCTTGAGCGTGGCCACCCGTACGCGAAAGAATTCATCCATATTATTGGAAAAGATCCCCAGGAACCTGATCCTTTCCCGCAAGGGCACCGTCGGATCGGCCGCTTCCTGCAAAACCCTGCCATTGAATGCAAGCCAACTGATATCGCGAGGAATGGTTTTTCGTTTCATAACAACCCCCATTGTACCCTTTTGCACAAAGTATCAAAAGCAAAAGGGACTGGTAAATTAAGTAATTATTAATAAACTTTGGTCACCGCCGGCTTTCCGCTCGTCAAAGAAACCCGGCGGAGGCCGCTCATGGCATTAAGTTTGGCCAAACAAACCCATATGCGACTTCCATTCATTCTTCTATCGCTCCTGGCGCCGGGGTTTCTGGGCGCGCAAACCTGGTCGTTTTATGGCCAGGACCCTGGCGGAAAGCGGTATTCCCCGCTTTCCCGGATCAACGACCGGAATGTAAGCCGGCTCGTGCCCGCGTGGACCTTCCGCACGGGTGAGCTTGTCACATACGCCGGTACCGGCGCCATGGACAAAGCGGCTTTCGAGGCGACGCCCATCCTGGTCGGCCGGACGCTGTATTTCAGTACGCCCAGCGATCGCGTCTTCGCCGTCGACGCTGAAACGGGCAAACAACACTGGGTCTATGATCCGAAGGTTGACCTCCACGCCGGTTATTCGGAGATCAGCAATCGCGGTGTAGCCGCCTGGGGCCACGGCGACAGTCTGCGGCTGTTTATCGGGACGATCGATGGCCGGCTCATCGCGATCGGCGGCAGCAACGGAAAGCCAGTCAGGAATTTCGGCCTGGACGGGGTGGTCAATCTTCGGGACGGCTACGGGGAAGAAGTGCAGGAGACCTCTCCGCCGGTCATTGTCGGCGACCTTGTGATCGCCGGTTCTTCGATGGGCGACAATCAAAGGTTCAACCAGCCTCCCGGGGTCGTCCGGGCATACGATGTCCATACCGGCAAGCTCCGCTGGAGCTGGGACCCGGTCACCAAAGATCCGTCCGACAGCGGATATGCGACCTGGATGGGACCCCATGCCCACGAAAGTGGTGCGGCCAACGCCTGGTCCATCCTGAGTGCGGACCCCGCGCGCGATATGGTCTTCGTGCCGACCACCTGTCCGAGCCCTGATTATTACGGCGGTGAAAGGTTGGGGGCCAACCTGTATGCCAATTCGCTGGTGGCTTTGCGGGCTTCCACCGGCAAACGGATATGGAGTTTCCAGGTCGTGCATCACGATATCTGGGATTTCGATATTGCAGCTCAGCCGGTACTCATCAGGTTCGCCGGCTTGCCCGCCGTTGTGATCGGCACCAAAATGGGCTTTATCTACGTACTGGACAGACTGACCGGGAAGCCGCTTCTGCCGGTCGAAGAACGGCCAGTACCCGCCTCTGCGGTCGCCGGCGAACAAGCCTGGCCTACACAGCCTTTTCCTGTAAGACCGGCTCCGCTTGGACTGCAGGGCATGAGCGTGGACAGCGCTTGGGGCCCGGATCCCGAGGAGCTGCGGGAAGCTCGGGACCGGATCGCCAAATTCCGGTACGAGGGCCCGTTCACTCCGCCCAGCCCGGAAGGTACGATCATGGCGCCAGGCAATGTGGGCGGCATCCATTGGGGCGGGATGTGTTACGATCCTTCGACGGGCATGCTGTACACCAATATCAATCGGGTAGCGGCCGTCATCCGGATGATCCCGCGCGACCGGGTGGATAGTATCGGCAGGTCGGACGGCGAGGTGCTCCGTGCGGAGACCGGCCGCCAGCGCGGTACGCCCTATGTCATGAAGCGGGATTACCTGTTCAAGGCAGACAGTCGCGGCTTCGTCATGCAAACCAGACCTCCCTGGGGCACGCTGGTGGGCATCGACCTGCGCACAGGCGATAAGAAATGGGAAGTACCGCTCGGATACCAGTTGGATCCGGCCAGGTACCCGGATGCGAAGAAATGGGGGTCGGTCAATTTTGGCGGCGCCATCGTTACCTGCGGCCACCTCGTCTTCATCGCGGCGAGCGTGGATGGGCATTTCCGGGCGTTTGACAGCCGAACCGGGGACGTGCGATGGGAATATGCGCTGCCGGCCAGCGCTCAGGCCACGCCTATGACCTATGAGCTCGGCGGGCGCCAATACGTCGTGATCTGCGCCGGCGGCCATGGAAAACTGCATACCCGGGAAGGAGATTATGTCATGGCGTTTGCGCTGCCCTGAATTCGCGTATATTTATTGAAACGATCAACCATGAAAAAGGTCGCCGGCAGCCTCCTGTCGCTGCTCCTTCTCACCCTTTGTTCCTGTGGCCAGCCGGCTTCTAACGGCGCCAGCCGCTCGCCGGCGGGCCAAAAGAACGACAGCGTTATGGGACTGGTGAAGAAGTATTTCAACGCGAAATCGGTGGACTCGATGTACGCGCTGACGGGTGAGCGTTTCCGCAAGCAGATCAGCCCAGGGATGTTCCGGAACGTGACCGACAACAATCTGTTCCCGCTGGGTGAAATGAAACAAGCGGTCTTTTTGAAAGACGCCGATAAGGTCTCGATCTATAAAGCCGTGTTTGCGTCCGCTACCCTCCAAATGGTCATAGGGCTGGACCCGGCGGACAAACTGGAGGCTTTCGCCTTCCAGCCGTACGAAGACGAGAGTGCGGGAAAAACGGGTCCTGTCGCCAGCAATAATCCCCTTGTGACCGCGCAGGACAGGATCGTCGATTCGGTGGCGCTGGGATACATGCGCCGGCTTGCGCCGGTGGGTCTGAGCATCGGCATCCTGCGGAACGGTAAGACAAGCTTTTATGGCTACGGAGAAGCGACAAAGGGCGAGGGAAATGTGCCAGGCGCCCGGACGTTGTTCGAGATCGGATCGATCACCAAGACTTTCACGGCCACGATGCTGGGTCTTGCGGTGGGAGAGGGGAAGATGAGTTTGGATGATCCGGTCAACAAATACCTGCCCGATTCCATCCCCCCGTTGGAATTCCACGGCAGGATCGTTACGATCCGGGACCTTTCCAATCATACCGGCGGTATTCCCCGGATGCCGGATAATTTCCAGTCGAAAGTATCGAACGGCAACGACCCGTACGCGGATTACACGGTCAACGACTTGTACGGCTGGCTGCGCACGCTGAGGCTGACCCGCGAGCCCGGCAGCCGGTTTGAATATTCCAATGCCGGGGTCGGCTTGCTGGGTACGATTCTCCAAAAGATATACGGGAAGAGCTACGAGGACTTGCTGTATGCTGGGATTGCGGCTCCGCTGGGCATGGGCGATACCCGGGTAAATATCCGGCCGTCCGACTCCGTCCGGGTCGCGGCTGGCTATAATGAGGTAGGTAAGTACAACGGTCCCTGGAACCTCTCCCCCGCATTCGCCGGAGCGGGCGCCATCCGGAGCACGGCGCAGGACATGTTGAAATACGCGGCGGCGGAAATGGACGGACCAGGCGTCCCGGCGCCGCTGGAGCGGGCAATAGCACTTACCCACAACGTCACCTTCCGTGACGGCGACATGCGGATCGGCCTGGGCTGGATCTATCGCAGCGCGGCGGGAAAAGATTTTCTTTTTCACAACGGCGGTACCGGCGGTTACAGAAGTTATGCGGGTATAGATCCGGATAAGAAAATTGCCGTGATCGTCCTGTCCAATTGCGGACTCGGCGTGGATGCGGAAGGCGCAAAGCTGATGGCCTGGCTGGAGCGGCAGTGAAGTGGTCCGCAGGCGGAAGCGTGGCAGTCTTCGCAGGTCCCGGATATCCCTGATAGTCAATTGCTCTCACCGGCCCTTCAACCCTTTGAAAAAAAGCGCATTCACATTTGGTGGATTCCCGACGTTTTACGACTTTTGCAGTCCAAATCCGGAAACCGGATTCACGATGTCCTTTGAAGGGCATCAATAACCAACGAAAATTTTCGCATCATGGCAAGAGTATGTCAGATAACGGGTAAAGTACCGGTGACGGGCCATAAGGTTTCTCACTCCAATATCAAGACGAAACGCCGGTTCCTGCCTAATTTGCAGACCAAACGTTTCTTCCTGGCCGAGGAAGACAAATGGATCACGCTGAAGGTTTCCTCGGAAGGCCTGCGCACCATCAATAAAAACGGCCTGTACACGGTCGTTAAGGAATTGAGGGCACAGGGAGAAAAGATCTAAAACATTTCCGGCCTGAGGCCGGCCGGCCGACATGCCGGACACTAGCGCAAATAAATTCAAAAAGTCCAACAATGGCAAAGAAAGGGAGCAGGGTACAGGTTATCCTCGAATGCACCGAGCACAAGGCGAGCGGGCAACCGGGAACCAGCCGGTACATCACGACCAAGAACAAGAAGAACACTCCGGAGCGTCTGGAGCTGAAAAAATTCAATCCGATTCTGAAAAAAGTAACCGTTCACAAAGAAATTAAATAATCATGGCAAAGGCCGCGAAGACCGCAATCAAGACCAAAGACGCCAAGGCCGCCGCTGAAGCGAAGAACTGGACAAAAGTCATCCGGGCCGTCCGTAGTTCGAAGACCGGCGCCTATACATTTAAAGAGGCCATTGTGCACAAGGACAAGATCAAAGAGTTCCTGGCCCAGAAATAGCATTGGGTTTAGTAAGATAACAAAAGCTGCCCCCGGGCGGCTTTTTTCAATTGAAGCAGTATGGGATTATTTGATAAACTCTTCGGGAAGAAAGAAAAAGAAAGCCTGGACCAGGGCCTGCAAAAAACAAAGGAAGGTTTCATCTCCCGGCTTACAAAGGCTATTGCAGGGAAGAGTACGGTTGACGAGGAAGTGCTGGACAACCTGGAGGACGCACTGGTCGGCGCCGATGTCGGCATCGATACCACGATCCGGATCATCAAACAAATTGAAGAAAGAGTTGCTAAGGATAAATACATAAATACCAGTGATTTAAACAAGATACTTCAACAAGAAATAGAAAAGATGCTGGTAGACGCGCCGGAGCAATCTTACCGCGATTTCAGCACCCCGACCGGCAATAGACCCTACGTCATTTTGGTCGTGGGGGTAAACGGGGTGGGCAAGACAACCACCATCGGCAAACTCTCCTACAATTTCAAAAAGGCCGGAAAGTCGGTCTTGCTTGGGGCTGCGGACACCTTCCGGGCAGCGGCCGTCGACCAGTTGACGATATGGAGTGAAAGGGTCGGTGTTCCCATCATTAAGCAGGGCATGGGCGCAGATCCGGGCGCGGTTGCTTTCGACACCGTTCAAAGCGGTATCGCGCGCGGGGCCGATGTCGTCATCATCGACACGGCCGGACGGTTGCACAACAAGGCCTACCTCATGGAAGAACTGAGCAAGATCAGCCGCGTGATCAAAAAGCTGATGCCCGACGCGCCGCACGAGGTGCTGCTGGTGCTGGACGGCTCGACGGGACAGAACGCGCTGGAACAGGCGCGGCAGTTTACCGCGGCCACCGACGTGACGGCGCTCGCCATTACGAAGCTGGACGGTACCGCGAAAGGCGGCGTGGTATTGGCGATCGCCAACCAGTTCCGGATCCCGGTGAAGTTCATCGGTGTGGGAGAAAAAATGGAAGATCTGCTGGTCTTTGACAAACATGAATTTGTGGACAGTCTATTCAGCCTCGAAAAATGAAAACCCGGACACTCAAAAAAGATAAGGTCAATATCATTACGCTGGGATGCAGCAAGAATATGGTGGACAGTGAGGTCCTGAGCGGGCAGCTCCGGGCCAACGAGATCGACGTCGTCCACGAGAATGCGAAGACCGACCACAACATCGTCGTCGTAAATACCTGCGGCTTCATTGACAAAGCGAAGGAAGAATCCATCCATACCATCCTCGACCAGGTCGAGCTGAAGAAACGGGGACGGCTCGACAAGGTCTATGTGACCGGTTGTCTCAGCCAGCGCTACCGGGAAGACCTGGAAAAGGAGATTCCCGAAGTGGATGCATGGTTCGGCACCCTCGAACTACCCCTTATGCTGCGGCAGTTCGAAGCGGACTATAAGGCCGAATTATTGGGGGAACGGCTGCTCGCGACGCCAAAACATTATGCTTACCTGAAGATATCCGAAGGGTGCAACAGGACCTGCGCTTTTTGCGCCATTCCCCTGATGCGGGGCGGTCACATCAGCCGTCCGGTCGAGGAACTGGTCAGCGAAGCGGAAGGGCTGGTCCGAAAGGGCGTCAAAGAGATCCTGCTGATCGCCCAGGAGCTCACCTATTACGGCCTCGATATCTACAAGCGGCGCGCCCTACCGGACTTGCTGAACCGCCTGGCGGATATCCCCGGTCTCGTCTGGATCCGGCTGCACTATGCCTACCCGGCAAAATTCCCGCTGGAGGTCCTGGATGTCATCCGGGACCGCCCCAATATTTGCAAGTACCTCGACATGCCCTTGCAACACGCGAGCGACCGGATGCTGGCAGCCATGCGCCGGCAGATCACCAGGCGGGAAATGAGCGAACTGATCGGGACCATCCGGCAAAAGGTGCCCGGCATCTGTCTCCGTACCACGTTGATAGCGGGTTTCCCGGGCGAGACCGCGGCCGATATCGCTCAAATGAAGGACTTTTTGCGGGAGCACCGGTTCGACCGGGTTGGCATCTTCACCTACTCCCACGAAGAAGGGACTTCGGGCCATGACCTGGCGGACGACGTCCCGCCTGAAATTAAACAACAACGGGCCGAGGAAATAATGGAGCTGCAGCAGGAGATATCACTCGAAAAGAACCAGGAAAAGATCGGCCGCGTTTTCAAAGTGTTGATCGACAAAAAAGAAGCAGGCCGGTATCTCGGCAGGACGGAATCCGACTCTGTCGAAGTGGACAATGAAGTGATCGTCCGCAGCAAGGAAAAGCTGGTTCCCGGCCAGTTCGTCGACGTCCTGATAACGAAAGCCTTCGATTACGACCTGGAAGGAGAAGTGGTGACGCCGGAAAGTTAAAATCTGTCAATAAAAGATCAATTGTTGCGGTCCGCGCCGGCTGGTTAACCGATATATTTGCAGAAAAGTCCACATGAGCTTGAACTGGAATGGAGTGTATCCCGCCCTGACCACAAAGTTTACCAGGGAAGAGACGCTTGACCTTGATGCCTTCGGATCTAACCTGCGGGCCCAGGTGCACGCTGGCGTCAGTGGTGTCATCATCGGCGGCTCTCTCGGTGAAGCGAGTACGCTCGCGCTGGAGGAAAAGGAGACCCTGGTGAAGTTCTGCACGGATAACGCCGATATCCCGGTTCTGCTGAACATCGCCGAAGGGACCACCCGGGAAGCGGTGCGCCAGGCGGAACTGGCGGCCAGATGGGGCGCCGGCGGTATCATGCTGCTGCCGCCGATGCGCTATAAAAGCGATCACCGCGAGACGGTCACTTTTTTTAAATCGGTAGCCGGTTCGACCGGACTGCCGGTGCTGATCTACAATAACCCGGTGGACTACAAGATCGAGGTCACGCTCGACATGTTCCAGGAACTGGTCGAATTGCCCAATATCGGGGCCGTCAAGGAGTCTACCCGCGACATCACGAATGTAACACGACTGATCAACCGGTTCGGTGACCGGTTGAAGGTCCTCACCGGCGTCGACCCGATCGCTATGGAAGCGCTGCTCATGGGCGCGCACGGCTGGGTGGCGGGACTCGTCTGCGCGTTTCCGGCGGAAACGGTGGCTATCTACCGGTTGGTCAAAGCGGGAAGGATAGAAGAGGCGTTGGAGATCCACCGCTGGTTCCTACCTTTGCTGGAGCTGGATATCCATCCCAAGCTGGTCCAATATATCAAATTGGCGGAGGCCGAGGCCGGACTGGGTACGGAATATGTCCGGGCGCCCCGGCTGACCATCATCGGCGAAGAGCGCGAGCGCGTGCTGGCCCTCATCCGCAAAGGATTGGCGACGCGACCGGTGCTGCCAGAATACCTTTCCCTGGCCGTTTGAACACGCCCGCGCGATGGAGACGCACGCGGACTATTTTTAATCAAATATTTATCAGATGACCTTTCGAGACGCAAGCGCCGCCGAAATCGATGCAGTGATGCAGCGTGCGTGGCAGGCTTTTTACATTTTTCGCGAGACGACCTTGAAACAGCGTGCCGATCTGATGCGGAGGATCGCGGCTGAACTCGAAGCAACGGGCGACGAACTGATCCGGACCGCCATGCGCGAGACTAACCTTCCGGAGGCCAGGCTCCGGGGCGAACGCGCACGGACCCAGTTTCAATTGACCAGCTATGCGGACGCCTGTGAGGCCGGAGACTGGCTGGAAGTACGCATCGATACCGCGACCGCCGACCAACCGGATTTGCGCAAATGGCTGGTCCCTGTCGGCCCGGTGGTTGTCTTTGGCGCGAGCAATTTTCCCCTCGCTTACTCGACCGCGGGTGGCGACACCGCCTCGGCCCTCGCCGCCGGCTGTCCCGTTATTGTCAAGGCACACCCTGCCCACGCAGAGACTTCCGAGCTGGTCGCCGGGGCAATCGCCCGGGCTGTCCGCACTGAAGGCCTTCCGGCCTCCGTCTTTACACACGTCCACGGTGCCGGCGTTGAAACGGGGAAGAATCTGGTAACGCACACCCATACACGCGCCGTAGGGTTCACGGGCTCTTATGGCGGCGGGAAAGCGCTTTTTGACTGGGCCAACCAGCGCAAGGTGCCAATCCCCGTTTTCGCGGAAATGGGAAGTATCAATCCGGTCTTCCTTCTGCCGGACCGACTTCGCTCCGGCGCGAAAGAGGTGGCGATGCTGCTTGCTGGCTCCATTACTCAGGGAGTTGGGCAGTTCTGCACCAATCCCGGTCTCATCATCGGGATCGAAGGGAAGGAACTGGACCTGTTCGTCGAGGAACTGGGGACTGCCATTGCCAATGCAGCGCCGGGCACGATGCTGCATCCCGGCATAGCCAAAGCATACTCGGAAAAAAGAGAGGCGGCCCTCGCCCAGCCTGACGTAGCTACGGTGGCGGTCTCGGCTACCCGGTCCGGTACCAATCAGGGAGCCCCTACGCTGGCATCGGCCACTGCCGGGGCATTTTTCCGGAACCCATTATTGCATCAGGAGGTCTTTGGGCCCTATTCGCTCATCATCCAATGCAAAAATGCGGGTGAAATGCTGGAGGTCGTCCGGCGCATGGAAGGTCAGTTGACGGCGTCCCTGCTGGCGACGGACCGGGACATCCATGAATTTGCTGAGCTCGTCGGGTCCGCCGGCGATATCTGCGGCCGGCTAGTCCTGAACGGTGTACCCACCGGCGTCCGGGTCGGTTTGGCGATGCAGCATGGCGGTCCGTTTCCGGCGACAACGGACAGCCGGTTTACGTCGGTCGGAGCCGATGGTATCCTGCGGTGGGCCCGCCCGCTCTGTTATCAAAACTGGCCCGATCACCTGTTACCTGCCGCATTGAAGAATGGTAACCCGCTCCGGATTTGGCGAACCGTCAATAATTCCATGACCAGGGACCCCCTCTAAAACCGATGGCGAAAAAGACATTTTTTTGTATCGATGCCCATACCTGCGGGAATCCGGTGCGTCTGGTCGCCGGCGGGGGGCCGGTCCTGGAAGGCGGGAATATGAGCGAAAAGCGGCAGCACTTTTTGCGCGAATACGATTGGATCAGGAAAGGCCTGATGTTCGAGCCGCGCGGTCATGACATGATGAGCGGGAGCATCCTCTATCCGCCACACAACCCGGAGAACGATGTCGCCGTTCTGTTCATTGAGACGAGCGGGTGTTTGCCGATGTGCGGTCATGGCACCATTGGGACGATTACCATCGCCCTAGAGGAAGGGTTGATCCGGCCCAGGACGCCGGGAAGGGTCCGGATGGAGGCGCCGGCCGGATTGGTAGACATTGAGTACCGGCAGGAAGGGCAGAAAGTCCGGTCGGTCAAGCTCACCAATGTGCCGGCCTATCTCGCCGCCGAGCGTGTTCCCGTGGAATGTCCCGACCTCGGCATGCTGGAGGTCGACATAGCCTACGGCGGGAATTTCTATGCGATCGTGGACCCGCAGGAGCACTTCACCAGGCTGGACGATTACCCGGCCGACCAGCTCATCGCCTGGAGCCGGGTGATGCGGCGCCGCATCAACGATACCCACAGTTTTGTCCACCCGGAGGACCCGACGATTCACGGCTGCACGCATATCCTTTGGACCGGCCAACCGGTCCATCCGGGGTCCGACGCCCGGAACGCCGTCTTTTACGGCGATAAGGCCATTGACCGGTCCCCCTGCGGTACGGGAACCTCGGCGCGCATGGCGCAATGGTTCGCCAAAGGCAGGTTAAAGGCGGGCGATAGGTTCGTACACGAAAGCATCATCGGGTCCAGGTTCACCGGGAAGGTCGAGCAAGTCACGACGGTAGCCGGGAGGTCGGCCATCGTTCCCAGTATCGAAGGGTGGGCCAGGATCTATGGGTACAATACGATCACGATCGATCCCGAAGACGATCCATACGCCTACGGCTTCCAGGTGTTGTGACCGGGAGTGGCCTACCACCCATCAATCCTCCTGAACAATTCGGATGTTTTTATGTTAATTTCGTCCATCACCATCGCCTATGGAGTGGATCGCACATCAATTGCCCTTTCGTCAGACCGGCTACTTTTCCCGAATTATCACCGATTACCTGGATGAAGCACCATCGCTTCGGCACCTCTATGCGCATCCCGCAACCTGGGAGGGGCTCGGCGCATCACTGGCGGCGCGCCGCAAAACGCCGGTCGACAGATCGGCATTGTCGGCGGTCCTGAAGGCGCAATACACGTGCGTAAAGGCCTCGGGCAAGGTAGCGGAAAATATCGAGCTGCTTTCGCGGGAGAATTGTTATACGGTCTGCACGGCTCATCAGCCAAATATTTTCACCGGCCACCTTTACTTCATTTATAAGATCCTGCATACGATCCGGCTGGCTGATCAACTGGCTGCAAGGCATCCGGAAATGGCTTTCGTACCCGTCTTTTACATGGGCAGTGAGGATGCCGATCTCGAGGAACTGGGGAGTGTATACCTGGGCGGCGATCAACTGACCTGGGATACCCGCCAGACCGGGGCGGTCGGACGGATGAGCACGAAGGGGCTCGATAAATTGTTGTACCGCATCGAGGGTCAGCTCTCCGTTCGGCCGTACGGGCCGCAACTGATGTCGATGCTCAAAGAGATCTATCTCGGAAGTCCCGATGTGCAAACGGCCACTTTCCGGCTGATCCATGAATTGTTCAAGGATTTTGGGCTGATCGTCCTGATAGCGGATCACCCGGCCCTGAAGAAATCGATGATCCCGGTATTCGAGGATGACCTTTTTTTCAGCAAACCCGCGGCAATCGTTGCGGAATCGATCGCCCGGATACCCGGCGACTACAAGGTCCAGGCGAATCCGCGCGGCATCAACTTGTTTTATCTCAAGGACAATCTTCGCGGGCGCATCGACCGCGAGGGGGAAAATTTTATCGTGCATGGCTCCCCGCTGCGATTTACGGAATCGCAACTGCGGGAGGAGTTACACCGCTTCCCCGAACGTTTCAGCCCCAACGTGATCCTGCGCGGACTGTACCAGGAGACGATCCTGCCTAACCTTGCCTTTATCGGCGGGGGAGGAGAAACCGCCTACTGGCTGGAATTGAGGGACCTTTTCCGGTATTACCAGGTGCCGTTCCCGGTCCTGGTCCTGCGAAATTCTTTTTTGTTGGTGGAAGGACAATGGAAAGAAAAAATGGACCGCGCGCATTTCAGCGTCGCGGATATTTTCCGCCCCGCGGAATCGCTCGTCAATGAGATTGTGCGCCGGGAATCGCAGCATTCCCTCACGCTGGAACGGGAGATCGGGGAAGCCCACCGCTATTATGAATCGTTGAAGGAACTTGCAAGGCCGGTGGACCCGTCACTGGAACAGCATGTCGGGGCGTTGCAGGCCCGGGCCCTTGACCCTATCAGGACACTCGAAAAGAAATTGCTGAAAGCGGAACGCCGGAAATATGGTGATCTTCAGCGGCAGGTACAGAGCCTCAAGGCCGCGCTATTTCCTACCGGCAACCTGCAGGAACGCGTCGAGAATTTCATGCCCTGGTACGCGAGCTACGGACCTGATTTCATCAGTAGCCTGTATGCCCGTTCACCAGCGCTGGGCAAAGACTTTATCGTCCTGATGAAGGAATAGGTTGGGCGCGTCCGGGACCGGTTATCGTGTCTCTTTGGCGGTGGGCCGCCGGTTCGCTTATTTTTTCCCGTGGCGCTTGAAAAAGACCCAAATGGCTTCGCTGGCGTCGAGGTTTCGTGAGGTCCTGCCTACCAGCAAGACCGGCAGGTATTGCCAGCCGCCGGGCCATGTATGTCCGCCGTTCGCGATCACGTAATCCAATACTTCCGTTCCTTCCTTGCCGCCCGGATAGTCCCTGACTGTTACCGCTGTGCCGTCTCCCGCCGAATCGGGGATGCTGCGGACGGTTGGCGAGGGCTGGCATTCGTCCAGCTTCACCCACCAGTTTACCGAAGCGTCGTGCGAAAGTATGGGTCCGCCGGCGTTGCTGTGGACCGCGCCCCCGCCAAACGGCACCAGCGGGTCTTTTGTGCCATGCAGCAGGAGGACGGAAAGGGGATGCACTCCGCGCGCGCGGTCGACCGTCTGCTGGTCCATCGTAGCGGCTACTACCGCGACCGCGGCAATTTTGTCCGACAATTCCGCAGCCAGCCGCATCGTCATAAAACCGCCGTTGGAAATCCCGGTCACATAGATCCGCCGTGGATCCGCGCCGCAATGCCGCACGGCGCTGTCGATCAGCGCCCGGATAAATCCCACGTCATCGACACCCCGGCGTTCCGCGGGCGTGCCGCGCCCATCGTTCCAGCTTTTTTTGACGCCGTCCGGGAAAATAAGCAGGAACTTTTCGCGGTCGGCGACCGCCTCGAAATGAGTGAGCCTTTCCATTCCGGCCCCGGTGCCCAGCCGGCCATGCAAAGCTATGAGAAGAGGAGCGCGGTCCGGGAGACCCGTGGGTTGGTAAAGAAGGAAGGTCCGCATACGGCCGCCGGCGCCGATGGACTGTCTGGTTTCGCCGGGACCATGTGCCAGCAACGCAGCCAATAGAACAACTTGTATCATGAGCTACAGATATTCTGTCCCAACGACCTGCAGGTCTTTGTCCAGAGTGTATTTCCGCGGCACCCCCGTGGGAAGGTCCACGTTCGCGATCGCCTCCGGGCCGATCTTTTCCAAATGCATCATCAGCGCCCGCAAACTGTTCCCATGCGCGACGATCAGCACGTCCTTGCCATCGCGGAGGAGGGGTTCGATCCTGTCGTGATAATAGGGCAGCACCCGGGCTGCGGTGTCGGCCAGGCTTTCCCCGCCTGGGGGGCGGACATCGTAACTGCGCCGCCAGATCGCAACCTGCCGGTCGCCGTATTCCCGTGCTACGTCCGATTTGCTCAGGCCCTGCAGGCGGCCGTAATTTCGCTCATTCAATGCACGGTCTCGGCTCACGGGGCAGTCCGGCTGGCCCATGCGCGACAAGACCAGGTCGAGCGTTTCGATGGCCCGGATCAACACGGACGTGAAGGCGTGTGAAAAGGTGAGGCCCCGGAGCTTATCGCCGGCCAGATTGGCCTCCATCCTGCCTTTTGGCGTAAGCGGAACATCGGTTTCGCCCGTAAAACGATTTTGAAGGTTCCATTCCGACTGTCCATGCCGGACAATGACTAATAGCGGCATGGAATAAAGATAAGCCGTCCCGGCGAAAAGCCGTTCAACGGGACTGCGGACATCAATAATCCTTGTATACCCAGATATCCCAATAACTGCCTGGCTGCTCGAGTTTGAATGCGTCCTGAGCCTGCTTGCGCGGGTCGAAGTAGAATCCGGGCGGCCATCCTGGCGTTGACTCTCCGCCGCCATAAGAAACCGTCCCGCCCGCAAGCGCTGTAAGCTTCCATTTTGGCGTCACCGTCCCCGTCTGCGTCAGGACCGCGGTTACAAGGGTGTCGCTCGATTCGAAACCGACGGCTCCTGTGATATTGATGAGACCGATTTGATCCTCGATCCAGTCCGCACGATAAATTCCATCCTGCCCGGAGGACGGGAACACGATCGGTGGAAAATTCAAAATGCTGTCGAACTTCACCACCCCGTTTACCACATAAATATGCAAGCTGGCGTCATCCGAAAAGGTGTCGTTGAAGACTCCGCTGGTGTTATAGATATTTATCAGGATACTGACATAGAAGGCCGCACTGTCATACGTCACTTTGCGGGGTAAAGTGTCGGTTGAATCTGTCTTTGGAAGGAGAGGGTTCTTCGAACAGCCTGTGATCGGTCGGCCGATGGCAGCGATCAGGACCACCAATAACCCCGTACGCAGTACAACCCAGATTTGACGCATAACGACAATTTCGCCAAAATTACCCGCTGCAACCTTCCCCGTCAATAGAACAAAAGTACTATTGGGCGCCGCCCTCCGGCCCGGCTGCGCTCACCAGCAGGGCTACGGGGAAACGTTCCCAGCCCCGGAATGGCAGCACGCCGCCATTTGTGTGGTGCACATCTCCGGTAAACAAATCTACCCATTCCACCGGCGCCCCGGACGGCAGTGGCAAATGGAATCCATCCCTCGCCGGCCCGTTTC
>DATNBP010000247.1:0-3980 GCA_035572015.1 Puia sp.
CCGGTCTTCCCGGCGGTTATTTCGATAGTTACGACCCGGCCAACCCGGCGGTGGCCGCAAATGATACACTCCGTGACTACCTGGAAGAAGTGGGGAAACCTGCGGTTGCGACGGTGGAAAACAGACTTTATGTCATTGGCAGCAAGGTGGATGCGCAGAAACCCGGTAAGGTCAACCTGGCCGGATACGCACTCGATGCGGCCACTGGAGAACCGATTGTCGGCGCCTCGATCTATATAGAGCATCCGCGGATCGGGGTCGCCTCCGACCAGTACGGCTACTACTCCATTTCCCTGCCACGAGGGAGACATATCCTGAACATTCAAAGCATCGGGATGCGCGACACCCGGCGGCTCATCATGGTATACGGAGACGGGAAGATGAACATCGAGTTGCATACCCAGGTCATGACCCTGAAGAAAGTGACGGTCTCGGCCGAGAAGATCAGTAATATCAAGGGGACCGAGATGGGCGTGCAAAAGATCGATATCAAGACGATCAAACAAATCCCCGTGGTCTTCGGGGAGGCCGACATCCTCCGGGTGGTGACTATGCTGCCGGGGGTGCAGACGGTCGGAGAATCCAGCACCGGGTTGAACGTGCGCGGCGGGTCTGCCGATCAGAATCTCGTCCTGTTCAATGACGCTACCATCTACAATTCCGCCCATTTCTTCGGATTTTTTTCGGCCTTCAATCCTGAGGTAGTAAAGGATGTGGAACTCTTCAAAAGCAGCATTCCCGCCCGGTACGGGGGGCGGTTGTCTTCCGTGCTCGATATTAACGGGCGGGAGGGGAACAAGCGGAACATCACAGGATCCGCGGGCGTCGGTCTGTTGACAAGCCGGGTGAATATCGAGGGGCCACTTGTCAAAGACAAGACCAGCTTCATTCTTGGCGGACGGACCACCTACGCGGATTGGCTCCTCCAGGATCTGCCCGCACAGTATAAGAACAGCAGGGCCTCCTTCTACGACGTGAATCTCACGATCAGCCATGAGATCAACAAAAAGAACAATCTTTACCTGACCGGCTATCTGAGCGAGGATCATTTCAACCTGAATAACGATACGACGTATGCCTACGGCAACCGGAATCTCAATTTGAAGTGGAAGCACATATTCAGCAACAAATGGAACAGCGTTCTTTCGGGCGGATATGACCGCTACCAGTATTCCATCGGCTCGTCGCAGAACCCCGTCAACGCCTTCGACCTGGGCTTCAATATCAACCAGCTGTATGTAAAGGCGAATTTCAACTACTATCTCAGTGCCAGCCACACGATAGAGTTCGGGCTCAACACGCTGCGGTACAGGCTGCACCCCGGTCACTATTTCCCGGTGGGCAACAAGTCGCTGGTCGTGCCGGACACATTGCATGCTGAGCAAGCGCAGGAAAGTGCGCTATATCTGAGCGATCATTACACGGTCACCAATTCGCTTTCCATCGAAGGCGGCCTGCGGTGGTCGGTCTATAATTACCTGGGGCCGGCTGCCGTCAATAACTATGCCACAGGCATCCCGCTGACGACGCAAACGCAGACCGGCACGACGGACTACCCGGCAGGAAAGATCATCAGGACCTATGGCGGTCCCGAATACCGCATTTCCGCGAGGATAGTGCTGGATGAGAATTTTTCCATCAAAGCCGGTTACAATACAGCCCGCCAGTATATCCACATGTTGTCCAATACCACGGCCATGGCGCCAACCGATATCTGGAAATTGAGCGACCCGAATATACAGCCGCAATCCGGTGACCAGTTTTCGTTCGGCGCCTATCGGAATTTCAAATCGAATACGATCGAGACCTCGGTGGAAGTGTACTACAAACGGATCCATGATTACCTCGATTACAAAAGCGGCGCGCAGCTAATTATGAACCAGCATATCGAGACCGATGTGATGGAAACACACGGAAAAGCGTACGGCGTGGAGTTCCTGATCAGGAAATCCACCGGCAAATTGAACGGCTGGCTGAGCTATACGTGGTCCCGCATCCTGCTGCAACAGAACGACCCGAAAGAGGGCCCGCTGATCAACAATGGTCATTGGTACCCGGCAGATTACGACAAGCCGAATGATGCGGTCGTCGTCGCCAATTACCGGGTGAACCACAGGTTCAGCGTCTCTGTAAACGCCAATTACAGTACCGGCCGGCCGATCACGCTGCCTATCGGCGTCTATTATTATGCGGGTTCGCTGCGGACGCTCTACGCTGACCGGAACACGTACCGGATACCCGACTATTTCCGGACCGACTTTTCGATGAATATCGATGGGAACCATAAGGTCCATCAAAAGACGCATAACTCCTGGACGATCGGCCTGTACAACGTTACCGGCAGGCACAATCCTTATTCGGTGTATTATGTCTCCCAGAACGGTGTCATCAACGGATACAAACTCTCCATTTTTGGCAGCGCCATCCCATTCGTAAACTTTAATATCCGTTTCTGATGAATCCCCTTCTCCGCAACCTTAGGATCCTGATCGTCGTAACTGCGGGATGTGTCCTGTTCGCCGACTGCATAGAGGCCTATGTCAGCCCTTACAAATCGCCGCCGACCGGTTATCTTGTCGTGGATGGTTATATCTCGGGCAACGGGCCGACGCAATACACCCTGAGCCGCTCGACTTCTCTCTCCGGCGATTCGGTGGTCCCGGCAGTGACCGGGGCCAGGCTACAGGTCGAGGGAACGGACAACGTTGTGTTCCCGCTCCCCGAAAAAGGGAAAGGGGTATATGGCATCGACTCCTTGCCACTGAACACCGGCCAGCGATACCGGCTGCGGATCGTGACTCCGGACGGCGACACCTGTCTGTCGGACTTTGTGCCTTATAAGCCGACGCCGCCCATCGACAGCGTTAACTGGATCCAGCGGCCCGACGGGGTCACCATATATGTCAGCACGCACGACCCCGGGAATTCGACCCGATACTATCAATGGGTGTTTGACCAGACCTATGAATATCATTCCGCGGAGGCGTCCGGCTTTATCTACGTTCCTTCCACCCGTACCCTGGTCGCAAGGACCGATTCCCAGCAAAATTTCACCTGCTGGAAAGACGTGCCGCCCACGAGGATCGTGGTAGGCAGTTCTGCAAAACTGGCCGGAGACGTCATCTATGAATTCCCCCTGGTCCAGATCCCGGCAAATACCCAGCCCTTATCCGTCGAATACAGTATCGATGTCCAGCAGTATTCCCTGACCGACAGTGCGTACAATTTTCTTTCCCTGATGCAGCGCAGCACCGAAAATCTGGGTTCCGTATTTGACGCACAGCCGACGCAGCTGACAGGCAATATTCATTCTTTATCCCATCCCGGAGAAGAGGTGATCGGATTCATATCCGCCGGCACGATGCAGGAAGAACGGATCTTTATAAGCCGGGACCAGGTGAAGGATTGGACATATGTCTTTCAATGCGCCGATCCGGATAAGATAGTGGCCAACGATCCGGATTCCTTTGCACTTTATTATGGCGGGTTCGGGCTGGTGCCGTTGTATCAGAATTTCGGACCGGCTCACCCGCTTTTCGGGTTCTATTCCAACAATGCGGGATGTGTCGATTGCACGGCGTCGGGCGGCGGCACGACCGTCAAACCGGCCTTTTGGCCATTTTGAGATGCGCACCCGACGCCAACCATATCAACAATTGTCCGTGTGGCTCCTGCTGGCGCTGGCCTGCGGCTGCTGGCAATGCGTGGAGACCTATGTCAGCCCGTACAAGTCACCGCCGACGGGCTACCTCGTGGTGGAGGGTTTTATTTCAGGGAATGCGGGCACCCAATACCGGCTGACCCGCAGCTTCGGGCTGCAGTCGGACGCTGCGATCCCGGTCGTGACCGGGGCAACCTTACAGGTGGAAGGCACCGACAGCAGCCATTACCCGCTATCGGAGACGGGCGGCGGATTTTATGGTGGCGACACGCTTCCGCTCAACTCAGCCGCGCAGTACAGGCTGCGGATCGTCGTTCCG
>DATNBP010000248.1:0-5858 GCA_035572015.1 Puia sp.
AGCCGCTATGCGGAGACTTTTGTGTTGAAGGACGACCACCGGGAGTATATCAAATTTCCGAAGATCGACACCGTTTTCTACCTCGATTTTTCCTCAGACACCGACCGCGTCACGGGGATCGTACGGAGCAAGTCGGTGGTGATGTTGGATGGCCAACCCTGCAGAGGTCTCACGATCGAGACCAGTAAAGTGTCGCGGCAATACCTGTACTCCACGGCGCTCCGGACCGATCCGGAGGACGACCGGAATAATACGCTTGAACAAGCGGGGGTCTATGCCACTGAAACGGGCGGCGGCCTGAAGGTGTGGGTCCATACCGAGTACCCGTATGCGACGGAGGTGGATAGTTGCGTTCGGATCGTCGGGAAGCCGGTACCGGATGCGGTGTTCCGGTTGCCCGATCTGCCCATTTCGCCGTTGTTCGGCGCGCGCAGGATATTTATGCCGCGTTTTCCGGGTGGAGATAGCGCCTGGAGGGCATTTGTGGCTTCGACGGCCGACTCGCGGCTGGCGGACAAGGTGCTGAAATTGCCGAAAGGGGAGAACGAGGCATGGCAGACGGTCGTTCTCGAATTCACCGTGGCCGTGGACGGGGCGGTGTCGGCGGTGCGGGTAGCCAATCCGGAGGAGGTGGATCCCCGGCTGGCACAGGAGGCCCTGCGCGTGATGCGGCTGTCGCCGAAATGGTTGCCCGCAAGTTTTTACGGGGAAAAGGTCCGGTGGACGGCGCAGGAGGCGGTGGGGTTTGAACGCCGGGCGACGCGGTAGCGGGGAGTAATGAGGCCCCGATGGTCGGGATGGGGCGCGCGGCGGAGGGGGGATCGCGCGGCGCCTGCGGGCCTTCGGATTCGCGCGACGGCGCACGACGATCGTCAAAATCTTCAATTATGATAACGAAGCTGAACTGGGAAGAAGTACCCACCGAAGTGGTGAACGCCTCCATGTCCCGAAAGATCGTCACGGGGGAAAAGCTCATGATTGCCCGCCTGAAATTCAAGGACGGATTCGTCGTGCCCTTACACCAGCACGTCCACGAGCAGGTGACGCAGGTGATCTCCGGAAAGATGCGCTTCTGGTTTGGCGCCAATAAGGAGGAGACCCTTGACCTGCACCCGGGCGACGTCGTCGTCATTCCATCGGACCTCCCGCATGAAGCGCTGATGATCGGCGACGTGGAGGAAATCGACACCTGGTCCCCTCCCCGCCGGGACTGGCTGGATAAGACCGATCATTATTTGAGGAAGTAGGGGAATCGGCGGACTTGTTATATTTGCAGGCATGAAACCAAAACTATTGCTTGCGGGTGTGATGCTGTCCTGCCTGGCGGCCACCACTCAAACCACCGCTCAAACGACGACTCAAACCCCCTCTTTTGTTTCCGACAGCCTCGACAACTATGTCTTGCAAGGCATGAAAGACTGGCAGATACCGGGCCTCTCCCTTGTCATCGTCAAGGACGGAAAGGTTGTGGTGATGAAAGGTTATGGCGTCAAGAACATTCAGACAAAGGAACCGGTGGACGAGAACACGCTCTTTATGATCGCCAGCAACACCAAATTGTTTACGGCGACGGCACTGGCCCAACTGGAATATGACAAGAGACTCTCGCTGGACGATAAGATCACCAAATATTACCCCGATTATCAGTTGTACGAGCCCACCAGCACCCAGCTTGTTTCTATTAAGGACATGCTGTGCCACCGGATCGGGACCAAGACCTTCCAGGGGGATTTCACCTTTTGGAACAGCCTGTACACCCGCGACGAGATCATGCACAAGATGCGCCTGCTGAAGCCGATCCATCCTTTTCGGCAGGATTTCGGCTATTGCAACAGTTGCGTGATGACGGCGGGTCAGATCATTCCGAAGGTGACAGGCGAGGGCTGGGACAAATATGTGGAAGACAGCCTCCTGTTGCCTAATGAAATGAATCACACCTATACCAGTATAAAAAAGGTTCCCCAGGGTGTACAACTGGCGCAGCCGTACACAACGAGTTTCAGCGGGGAATTGCACACGGTTCCCTATGACCAGTGGGATAACCTGGGTCCGGCCGCTGCGCTGATCAGCAATGTGTCGGACCTGTCGCACTGGCTGATGTGTCAACTGGACAGCGGGCGGTATGACGGGAAGCGGGTGCTGCCATTCAGGGTCCTGTTGCGGACCCGGGACATCAACACCATCCTGTCGAGCCGGAAGCGTGCCGGCGTGCCGACGCACGTCGCCGGATATGCGCTGGGCCTGGAGGCATATGACTATGCGGGAAGGGAAGTCTATTGGCACACGGGCGGGGCGGGAGGAATGGTCAGTGTGGTTTGTTTTATTCCCGAGGAGCGGCTGGGGATCGCGATCCTGACGAATAATGACAACCAGGGCTTTTTTGTGTTGCTGCAGCAGCAGATCATCGACGCTTACCTCGGGCTGCCCTATGTGAACCGAAGCGCCGAAGGGTTGCAGGGTTTCAGCAGGCTCATGAGGGATACGCTGAGGACGATCGATGGCTGGAAGGCGCGGGTGAAGGGTATGGCACCCCCGTTGCCGCTCCGGGCATATGCCGGCCATTATACGCATCCTTTATACGGGTCGCTGGATATCCGCGTCGAAGGGAAGGAACTGGCGGTGAAATTTAACGGCCACGCCAACCTGACGGCGAAGCTGCAGTATATGGACAATGACGAGTGGCTGTTGTCGTACGACAATATCCTCTACGGGATCTTCTCGACGAAATTCAAGGTGTCGGGTGGGAAAGTGACCGGCCTGGAGACGAAGCAAAGCGATTTTGTCGAGATCGACCCGTATGAGTTTGTGAAGCAGTAGGGGCGAGGGTATCGTACACATCGCAAATTCAGATCCCCAATCTCATATTGACCAGGTAAGGTGAGAAGCCCGCTTTTTCGTATGCGCGGATGGCGGATGCGTTGACGGTGTAGACGTCGAGCCGTAATTCGGTCAGGCCGCGGGCGCGCGCCCAGTCTCCGAGGGCGGCGATGACGAGTTGATTCACGCCCTTCCCCCGCCAGTCAGGCTCCACATACATGAAGCCCAGGTAGGCATGATGCGTGTGTTTCAAATAGTGGCGGGAGGGATCGATGCGTGCGTATCCGGAGCCGACGGGCGTCCCGTCCGCTTCGGCGATCACGAGATGGATGTGCGGGGAATTCAAAAGGAAATTCAGGTCGTAATAGTGGATGGGTCCTTCCTGGATGGTTGGGTCCATAGGACGTTCCGCGCTGATGACGCCCTGTTCGAAGCGCAGCAGGGTGGGAAGGTCCGCACTGGTGGCTGGTCTGACGATGATCGGCATGGCGCGAAGGTACGGATTCCCGCCGGTGGTGGGCCGCCTGGTGGCAGGGTCGCTAGTATTTGAACAGTTCTTTCATCCTCGAGATGAAGACCTCTTTTTTGCGGCGGGAAACTTCGATGGATTTTTCGTTGCTGAGGATGACCGAGCCGCCCTCGCCCCGGACATACTCACGGACGTGCTGCAGGTTGACGAGGAAGGATTTGTGAACGCGGCAAAAGCCATTGTGTTCGAGCAGGAGCTCATACTCCATGATGGACTTGGAGGCGGTAATGGTCTGGCCGTTCCGGAGATGGAAGATCGTATAGCTGCTTTCGCTTTCGCAGAAGATGATATCGGCGACAAGGACGACGCGGAAACCCTTCATGTCCGGGATGCAAAGTTTCATTTCCGCGGGCGTCTGGAGTTTGCGCAGGTTATAGAGAAAGGTTTCGACCTGGGCGGTGGAAGCCTTGCCCGCGATCCGGTGGGTGGCGCGACGGACGGCTTCGATGAGCAGGTCCTCCTCGACGGGTTTCAGGAGGTAGTCCACCGCGGAGTACCGGAAGGCCTGGATGGTATACTCGTTATGGGCGGTGACAAAGATGATCTCGAAACGGGGCGGCGACAACTCATTCAGGATGTCGAACCCATTTTTATCCGGCATGGCGATATCGAGGAAGACGAGCTCCGGTTCCAGCAACTGGATCTGATCGATGGCGGCGCGGGCATCGGAGCATTCGGCGATGATGCGCAGATCGGGGCAATACATTTCCAATAGGCGCCGGAGGGCGCTGAGGCCGCGAGGTTCGTCGTCTACAAGGATAGTGCTGATCATGGCGTTGATAATTCTGGTTGATCTTCGTGGATGGGAAAGGTCAGGGTGATAACGGTCCCGCTTCTGCCGGGCCCTGGTTCGTCCGTCTTGTCACTGATCGCGAGCGAACAACGGATCCGGTATTTTTCGTTGAGTACGGCGATCCGCTCCTGGATATTGCTGATCCCGACAGAACGGTGTGTCTGTTGTGCGGTTGTCTTGTTAAGCAGTGACTGGCGGATGCCGATGCCGTTGTCTTCGATCTCGCAGACGACCCGGTCGCGGTCGCGGTAAAAACGGATATGCACCCATTTGTCGCTACCGCCGGGCAGGAGACCATGCCAGATCGCGTTTTCGACAAAGGGTTGGATGAGCATGGGAGCCAGGCGGACTTCGCCGGGATCGAGATCGGGAGAAACCTGGATACGGAAAGAGAAACCGGGGAAGCGGAGCTGTTCCATTTCGAGATAACTCTCGAGATACTCGTTGTTCTGGCGAAGGGTGATAAAGGTCTGGCGCGAATGTTCCAGGTTCAGCCGGATGAGCCGGGCGAAACGGCTCAGGTACCGGGAAGCGTTGCGGTTGTCCTCCAGCAGGATCATTTCGCGGATACTGTTCAGCGCGTTAAAAATGAAGTGCGGGTTCATCTGGGCGTGAAGGGCCTTCATTTCGAACTCGGCGACCTGCTTGTCGAGGCTCAGTTTCTCGCGGACCCGCGCCATGCGGTAACGGTATAGCAGGCCGGCTGCAAGAAGAAGGACAAGCGCGACCAGGACAATGAACCATCTGGACTTCCAAAATGGCGGGTGGACGACAAGCAGGAGGTCTTTGTACTGCTCCGCCCAGCGGTTGTTGGCGGAAAAGAATTTGATGCGGACCCGGTACACGCCGGCCCCGAGATTGCTGAAAGTGACACTGCGTTGCTCGCTCAGGAGGCGCCAGGAGGTATCGGCGGAAGGAGTTACCCGGTAGGCGAAGCGGTTCCCCTCCGGGTTGGAGAAATCGATGGCGTTGAAGCCGATCGTCACGCTGTTGTCGGGGAAATAAAGGTCCGCGCGGCCATCTTCGACGGGAACGGATATGCCAGCCGTGCTGATGTCGTCGATGAAGAGCTGGGCATGTTTGTCCCTTGCCGTCTGGAGGGCGGGCCGGAACGTCATGAGATACCGCCGGCTTGCCAGGTAGAAGCAATGGGCGGGACTGTCATACGCCAATGTCTTCGCCAGGGAGGTCAGCGGAAAGTTGGGAACGGACTCGCCGAAGGGAAATATCCTGACACTGCGGTCCCTGGTATTAAATGCCACAATGCCATTCTCCACCGCTAACCAGATGGTATCCCTGATGATCCCGGTATTGATGAGCACCTGGCCGTCGGTCAGTTCGTTTTCCGGCTCTTCCAGTCGCATTTGTCCGGTTGAATAATTGAACCGGAGGATGCCGTTGTCCGGAGAATACAGCCAAAGGTTTGCGTTGCTGTCGCAATCGAATACGGCGACGTAGTTGCGCAATTTGGGCAAGCCGCGCGGATAGGGGACGAGCGTGTCGATCGTCTCTTTGGCGGCGTTCCAGCGGCAGAAGCCGTCCCCGGCAAACCACATATTTCCCGCCCTGTCTTCCTGCATCGTAAAGCAATGAGTGATCCGCAGGAGCGGGAACCGTTCATTACTGAGTTCGATGAATTGCCGGGTGGTGCGATCGTAACGCTGGATATGGTTGTGTCCGCCGAACGAAAGCCAGATGTGGCCGCTGTGGTCCTCGCCA
>DATNBP010000249.1:0-24963 GCA_035572015.1 Puia sp.
GGTGAGTTTTCAGGCATTCAAGGCGGCGGCGGTCAACCCGGTGAAATCGTTACGATCCGAATAGATGCACGACGCAACGTGACGGCTGGTCGCAGCTTTCGCAAGAGCTGGCGTGGATTTTTTCGCTAACTTTAGAAGTAAGCGGGCGATCTATGAACAAAATCCTTCCCAACGACAGCCGCAGCCTCATCGAAACGGTTATCGTGCTGCTTCTGTTGCTTCTTCTTATGCTGGCGCTGTACGACGTGCTGAGGGTCTTTTTTGGCGTACTGACGTTTGCCCTGATCTTTTCGGTCTCATTCCATGGCCCTTATGAGCGGCTCGTGCGGATGTTCCGCTACAAGCGTTCGCTTGCGGCCCTGGTCTATTCGATCTTCCTGATCGCCATCATTGCGCTGCCTGTCACGTATATCGTATCGGAGGTCCGGAATCATATCCGGGAGGCGATCGCCTGGGCGGGCGACGTAAAGAACAACGGGCTTCCGCCGCTGCCCAAGTGGCTGGCCAACCTGCCGATGGTCGGGGACGACATCAGTTCCTTCTGGCAACAATTGCAGGACAGTCCCAAGGATGCGGTTGCCCATCACAGCGAGCAGGTGCGCGTGATCCTTCGGCATGTCCTGGCGAGCGGCCTCGGCATCCTCAGCACGGCGCTACAGGTCATCACGGGGATCATTATTTCCGCGTTTTTCCTGGCGGGCGGCCAGAAAATGCTCGACCCGATCCGGTCGACCACCCAGCACTTGCTCGGCAGGAAGGACGGAGACTCGCTGCTCGCCGTGATCACGCAGGCGATCAAAGGGGTGTCGATCGGGATCATGGGGACCGCGTTCATCGCCTCGGTCATCGCATGGATCGGGCTCGCGATCGCCGGCATCCAGTATTCGCTGGTGCTGGCCGGGATGGTCTTCTTCCTCGTGCTGATCCAACTGGGTCCGTTGTTTGTCTGGGTTCCGCTCGTCGTTTGGACGGCGGTGCAGGGACACACGGGCGTGATGGTCTTCCTGATCATTTACGGCGCGGGGTTGCTGCTGATCGACGGATTGCTCAAACCGATCCTGATCGCCCGGAGCGGGGGAAAGATCCCGTTCCTGGTCCTGTTCCTCGGAGTTATCGGAGGGTTGGCGGCCTGGGGATTCACCGGGATGTTCAAGGGGGCGATCATTCTGGCCGTGTTCTATACATTATTTACGGGTTGGCTGGACAAGCGGATCATGCCGGCCGCCCCGGAGGAGTAGCCGCACAACGCGATGATCGGCCGGCGTACTACCGCACTTCCGGAGCCGGGCGACCGGGCGGGGTGAATCCTTTTTTCAATAAGTCATTTATCTCCGTGATGGCGCGTTCGAGCTGGTTATCGACGCCGCGGGCGCCCTGTGTCAGGTCCTCGGCAACCGGGATATCCGGGTCGACGCCATGGCCTTCTCGGAACCAGGTTCCATCGGGGTTGTACATGCGAAAAGTCGGAACGGTGATATTGCCGCCGTCGATAAGGGGTGGCACACCGCTGATGCCGATGAGGCCGCCCCAGGTTCGGGTGCCGATGAGCGGGCCGAGGCCGGCCTTCCGGAAATAATCGGGAAATGCGTCGCCGCCGGACCCGCTCCAGCCATTGATCAGCATGACCTTTGGTCCGAAATTGCCGGCTGGCGGGGATTGGGCCGGGATGCCGTCGCGGGTGGCCCAGAAAGCCAGGGGTTTCCGGTCCAGCACCTCGATGAAGCGGTCCGGGATCTGGCCGCCGCTGTTGAACCGCTCGTCGATGATGAGGGCCTTCTTATCCAATTGGGCGACGAATTGCCGCATTAGTTCGTCCTGTCCATCAATGCCGGTGCTGCTGACATAAATATAGCCCACTTTGCCGCCGGTCGCCTTGTCCACCGTCGCGCGTTTCTGTTCGATCCAGGCGAGATGCCGGAGTTCGGATTCGTCCGCCATTGTCGTGACGATTGCCGTTTTGGCCCCCGCCATATCGGGGCTGCTGTTGTACGTCAACTCCACCGGGCGATTGCTAAGATTGACGAAGGCCGCGTATGGGTCTGTCGTAGTCCGGATGGGAATGCCGTTCACGGCAAGGATATAGTCGCCTGCCCTGATCGGAACGCCTGCCTGGTCGAGGGGGGACCTGAGCGCGTCCCAGGAGGCGCCGCGAATGATCTCACCCACTTTATAGAAATCGCCATCCGCCGTCCAGTCGATCCCGAGGTAGCCGGTAGGAACATGGCTGGCGGGCTGCGTGACGCCGCCGCCGTGGTAGGTGTGAGAGGAACTCAGTTCGCCGATCATTTCGCCGAGGATAAAGTCGAGTTCTTCGCGGGTGGAGGCTCCGTCCAGCATTTTCAGGTATTGGTCCTTCACTTTATTCCAGTCCACGCCGTGCATTTTCGGGTCGTAGAAATAATCCCGTTCGAAACGCCAGGCGTCGACAAGTATCTGGCGCCATTCCGCGCGCGGGTCGACCCATTCCTGCATTTCGCCGGTGCGCAGACGCTTGTCCATTTTCTGGCCCTCATCGGCGGCGACGATGAACCAGTTGTTGTTCTTTCCCGCAAGGATATGTTTGCCGTCGGCCGCCAGCTGGTAGCCGCCGACATCCGGAAGGATAGTGACAGACTTGCGTTTCTCCAGGTCATAGTATTTCAAGGCCTGCGTTTTTTCTTCGGAGCCGGTGTTGGGCGCCTGGGTATAGATCAGCTTACCTTCCGTCGCGGACAGGTTGCCGTAGTTCCCCGGATCGCCGGGAAAGATGACCAGGCGGGATTCGAGTCCATCGAAATCGATGGACACGGGAGTGATCGCGGGTTTGGCCGGCGGCGCGGGCGCAGGCGGTTTGGATGGCGCGGGAGCGTTTCGTTCTTCCTGTTGGGCAACCGTGTCATCTTTTGTATAGAGCGGCGACGGCGTTGTTTTTTTCAGGACGATCGCCGCGAGAAGCGTCGAATTCGGATAGATGAAAGTGTTGTCCTGGTCGCTGTATATCGGATGGAACGCCTGGCTCGTCGTCAGAAAAAGGTATTTTCCCGAGACGTCGAAAACGGGATTGCCGCAGGAATAATAGCCGGAGGTTGCCTGATGCAGTTGCCGGTCTTCCGTGTCATAGATAAAGACGGCGCGGTGGTTATTCGGGAGGTCCCTGTCATACGTCATGAACCGGCTGTCGGGAGACCAACTGACGGAGAAACCTTCGAGGGGCCCTTCCGACATGCGTTCGCCCTGGTCGACGGCGGTGGTCACGCCGCTGATCCGGTCGTAGACGAAGATCTTCATCGCCTTGTCGATAAAAGCGAGTTTTCTGCTGTCGGGGGACCAGTAGATGTTATAGCGGAAGCCGGGGCCGTAGGAAGTGAGTTTCTTTTCGCTTTCGGGCTTTCCGGTTTCCCGCATGGTCAGCTCGTATTCGCCCGACCGGTCGCTCCAGTAGGCAATGTATTTCCCGTCCGGCGACCAGGCGGGGAAACGCTCGGCCACCCCCGAGGTTCGGGTCAGGTCCATCACGGGGCCATTTTCGGCGGGCACGGAAAAAATTTCGCCGCGGGCTTCGAAGAGCACACGTTTGCCGTCCGGCGAGATGAAGCTGTTGTTGATCAAATGCTCCACCGGCTGAAGACCGGGCCGCATGGCCGATTCGTCGTATTCCACCTGGACGGGTACCTGCTTTGCGGTTGCCGTGGCATAGGTATATAACCACAGATGGCCGCCCTGTTCGAACACGATATCTTCCGGTCCTTTTGAGGCAAAGTGCGCGTCATAATCGGTGAAATGGGTTCGCTCGGTGAATTTTTTTGTGGTGATATCGTATTCCCAAAGGTTCACGCGCTTGTCGTCCCCGCGGTCGGAGAGAAAAAAAACGCTGTGGTCGTGCCACATCGGGAGTTCGTCATCCGCGTCCGTGGCGGAGATGTTCTCGTCGGAAAAATTGTTGAGGTCGAAGAGATGTATCTGGCCGCGCCACCCCCCGTGGTAGCGTTTCCAGTTTCGGCCCACCTGCGAGGTAAAGGTAAAGGCCAGGTGGCTTGCATCGGGGGAGAGGGTTCCGTACTCGGCATATGGCAGCGGCAATTTTTGCGGGGCGCCACCGGTTGCCGCCATCTTGTAGAATTGGTTGAAGCGGTTGCGGCCGCTTTCCCGGCCGGAAGCAAATAAAAAATGCTTGCCGTCCGGATACCAGTCGGCCACGCGTTCCGCAGGGCCATACCACGTTAGCCGGGTCGGGATGCCTCCGGAAGCGGGCATGGAATAGATCGAGAAGCTTCCGTCATAGTCCGCGGTGAAGGCGATGGTCCTGCCGTCGGGGGAAAACTTCGGCCAGGATTCCACGCCTGCGGGGGAACTGAGATGCGTCGCGACGCCGCCGCTCTTCGGAACGACCCAAAGGTCGTTGGCATAGGTGAAGACGATCTGCGTGGCGGAGACGTCGGGATAGCGCAGCAGGGCCGCATTGATCTGGGCCTTGGCGAAGGATAGCGCCCCGGCCAGCAAAAGGAAAGTCAACAGTGATTTCCGCATATTGGTTTTGTTTTGGCTTTGTCGGTGAAAGAGAACGGGCTGCCCCCGCCCTGGCCGGCGACCTGGCAGTAATAGTATCGTCTGGGCGGGCCACCTGGCATATTTAAATATAGGGCAAACATAAGAATGCGCTGCTGATTTTCCGCCGGCTGGAGATAAGGGGGGATCGTTGGTTAAATATGTTGGTCAGCGGCATTTTGCGCGTCGTGAGCGAGTACGGCCAGACGGGGGCTGAGGGAGGCTGGAGGCGCCTACAGGTACAACTGTACCATGTGCCGCCAGTAACGCGCTTTGTGCGACTCCCCGTCGAAGAGGTGGAGCGCATTGACAATGCCTTTGCCCCAGAGGGCGTTGCTGATGGCGAGGTTGTTCTCGAGGAAAACGTCTTTTTCACCGACTACGAAAACGATTTCAAGCGCCTTGATTTGCTGGATGATGGCGGGGTCACTAACGTTGAGGAGATATTGCGCGGGCATGTTGACATAGATATTCTGGTCCCGGTACCCGTCGAAGAGGTCCTCAAAGTGCTCCATCGTGATGGTCAGGTCATAGCGACCGCTCAGGCCGACGAATTTATGGAAGAGGTGAGGATATTTGAAACAGAGGTTAGCGGCGTGCCATGCACCAAGGCTGCAGCCAGCGGCGACGGCGGTGCGATGGGGATTGATCAGGTGTACGAGCGGCAGGACTTCGGTCAGGATATATCTTTCATATTGGAGATGGCGCTGCATCCGTTCGGCGGGGTGAAGCTGTTTGGCATAGAAACTTTCCTTGTCTACGCTGTCCAGGCAATAGACCTGGATCTCCCCCGCTTCGATCTTTCGGCGCATGGCGTCGATCACTTGCCAATCCTCGTAGTCGTAGAAACGGGCGGTTCGGGTCGGAAAGAAGAGGACAGGCTCGCCCGCATGGCCAAAGATCAGCAGCTCCATGTCCCGTTGGAGACTTGGGCTGAACCACTTGTGGTACTCCCGCCTCATGGGCTGGGTGATACCAGGTATTGCCGGATTACCTCTGTCCATAGTGCGTAGCCTTTTGGGTTAATGTGGAGCCCATCCGGATCAAGGAATTCTCTTTTCGGGTAGCCGGAATTGTCGGTCATTCGGGTATAGACGTTGATAAAGTGCAAATTATCACCCTGCCGCCTGATCTCTTCTTCGATGATCTTATTGGCATAACGGATACTGTCGAGGATATTCCAGCGGGTGATGCTGGGCTTGATCGAGATAAATGCCAACGGGATGCCGCCGAACCGGCTGCGAACGCGGCTGACGAGCTGTTGGAAAAAGAGGAAAACCTCTTCAGGGTGGCGGCCGTCTCCGAGATCGTTGTCTCCGGCGTATACAATGATGGATTCCGGCTGGAAAGGTGCGACAAGACGATCGAAGAACCAGCCGCAGGCCGCGAGGGTGGACCCTCCGAACCCCAGGTTGACGGGCCGATGCTCCGCGAAATCATCGTAGAGGCTGTCCCAGAGCCGGATCGACGAGCTGCCGTAAAAAAGCAGGCGGGGTTCGTAGGTTAGTTCGGTGCGTTCTTTTTCGAGCCGTTGGACCTCATTCTCGTACCAGATCATAGCGGAGGTTTAGCTTTGGTAAAGATACAGGGAAGATCGGGTTGTGACACGGGGGCAGATAAATTGATAATTTTAAGATAATGATTAGGTCCGGGTGCGGGAGTGACTGGGTTGCCGGAATGATATGGGTGCCGGAATGATTAGGTCCGGGCGCCGGGCGAATACAGGCGGCCGGAGTGGAAGTTATGAAGCCTGGTGAGCAGGCCAACCAGCGACAATTGTTCCTCCGGCGAAAGCGGCGTCAGAAACTCGCGGTGAATAGTGTAGAATAAATGTGATCCTTCTTTCAGCATGCGCTGTCCCTTTTCCGTGACGCTTAGCCGCGATGCCCGGCGGTCATTGGGGTCCACGGTCTCCCGCAGATAGCCCTTTCTGGCCAGTCGCCGCGTGACTTCCACGCCGGTGGAATCGCCGATCAGCAACTGGCGGCAAAGTTCTTTTTTGTTGGGCCGGCCCATGAGATAGACCTGGATCAGGACGCCAAATTCCACGTCCTTGGCGAAGCCGAGTTTGCGGATCGCGGGCTTGGCCAGATAGATATTGATGTTATTGAGCCTGGCCATCAGGATGCTGGCGAGGCCCGGCGTATCCAGCGGAGCCGTTGTGCCGAGGGACTCGCGCGCAAGGGAAATGGGGTCCTGCGGCGTGGGCGCGGCGGCAGGGTCGGGCGCAGTAGATGAGAGGGTCGCGGCGGCAGTAGCGGGCACTGATGGGGCGGGCGAAATGGCTGAGGTGGGCACGGCGGCCGGGAAGGACTCCACGGCGGATGCATGCGATGAGTGCGGCGGTGGCGGTGGCGAAGCCTGTGTCGCTAGCCAACGGCCGAACGCGGGGAGGTCGCCGGAGGGATCGATCTCGTGGAATCGCTCCCAGCTTGATATTAAGGGTATTATGGACATCGAATTGCGGTTTAGGCCAAGTTACAACAAAATTGTATCATTATTGTTGAATATTTAGAACAATTTTGTTTAATTTAGAGCATTATTGGTCTAATATGTGGGTCGCGATCATTTTCCTGCTGGTGCAACGGTGGCTTGGCTTTTTGGCGTGGGCCGGCGGGATCATTGATCGTATCTTTCCAAAAAAACATCAATGATGCGAATCGGGTGGCTGGCGCTCACGCTGATGGGTTGTCACGTGGCGGTGGCGCAGGAACAACAAGATATGGGGCGGGGATTGGCGGCCGACACCGGCGTGCATCTCCTCTCGCGGCAATTCAGCTTCACGGAGGGCGCATCTGCCGACCGGGCGGGGAATGTCTTTTTTACCGATCAGCCGAATAACCGGATCTGGGAATACGGTGTGAACGGCCGGCTGACGCTTTTTATGGACAGCGCGGGCCGCTCGAACGGGATGTATTTTGCGCGAAACGGGTGGTTGGTGACCTGCGCGGACGAACACGATCAGCTTTGGACGATCAGTCCCCGTCGAAAAGTACGGATCTTGCTGCGGGATATAGACGGCCGGCGGATGAATGGGCCGAACGACCTGTGGATCGATCCGCATGGCGGGATCTACTTCACCGATCCCTATTACCAGCGGCCTTATTGGACAAGGACGAAACCGGATCTGCCGGGAGAAAGGGTCTACTATCTGCCCGCGGGGGCGAAGGAGCCAAACGTGGTCGACCCGGCCGTCGTAAAACCCAACGGTATCGTGGGAACGCCCGACGGGCATCAGCTCTACGTCGCGGATATCGGCGCCGGGAAAACCTATGTATATACGATCGGCGCAGGCGGCGAGCTGCTGAACAAGCGGCTTTTTGTTCCGCAAGGCTCCGACGGTATGACGCTGGACGATCGCGGAGACGTCTACCTGACCGGGGACGGTGTAACGGTGTACGACCCCTCCGGAAGGCGCATCGCGCATATCCGGGTGCCCGAAGAATGGACGGCCAACCTTTGTTTTGGCGGAAAAGACAAAAAGACCTTATTCATTACCGCATCCAGGGGCCTTTACCGGATCAGGATGAACGTCCGCGGAGTGGAATAGAAAGCGCCCGATCATTTCCCGGTAAGCCTGCATGGTATCCGGCTTCGCCACGACGTCCTGCGCGCCGAGCTGCAGGCATTCGCGATAAAAATCCTTGACCTGATAGGTGGAGTAGATGATGGTCTGGATGTCCTTGTAGCGGGCGTTTGCCTTCAAAAAAATGAGACTTTCCTTGCCGGTCATCTTGGGCATATTCTGGTCCAGGATGATCATGTCGGGCAATTCCGGATCGGGCATCTTTTCGAGCACCGAGATCATTTCGAGACCATTTTCCGCAACGGCCAGCGTCAACTCCGGACCGGTGGCCCGGAGAAGTTCCGCGAAGATGAACCGGTCGTCGATATCGTCGTCTACCAGCAGGATTTTTTTGTAACTCATGTTATCAATTGTTTAATGCCGGCCGCCTGTTCGAGGGGAAGAATCCAGTCGAAACGTGTGCCTTCGCCTTCCCGGCTGTGGGCGGTGATGATACCATTATGACGTTCGATTATCTTTTTTGTGATTGCCAGGCCGATGCCGGTGCCTTCGAACCTGTCCTTGGGGTGAAGCCGCTGGAAAAGTTTGAAAATGGTCTCAGCGAATTTTTCTTCAAAACCGATGCCATTGTCTGTAAGGGTGAAGCGGTAGCAGGTGCCTTCCGGGTCGGGAGGGCTGGCAAAAGATTTATCCCGTACCCGGACGGAGCCGATCGTTATCCTCGGCGGCACGTCCGGCCGGCTGAATTTCAGCGAATTGCTCAGCAGGTTGTGCAACACCTGGCGATACTGGCCGGGAATAAGGTCCAGTTCCGGAAGGTCGCCGATGGTGATCGTGGCTTTCTTTTCGCGGATACTCAATTCGAAATCTTCGAGAATATCTGCCAGCATTTTGCGGGTATCGGTCCGGACATAGTCGGTCACGTCGGCGGACAACCGGGAAAAATTGAGGATGTCGATGATCAGCGCCCGCATCCGGTCCGTCGAGCGGATGATCTTTTCAAAATAGGACTTGATGTCGCCGGCCGTGGCGCCGTTGCACTGGTCCATCACGGCACGGGAGAACATGTGGATCTTGCGCAGCGGCTCCTGGAGGTCGTGTGAGGCGATGGAAGCGAACTGCTGGAGGTCGTGATTGCTTGTCTCCAGCGCCTCGTTGAGCTGCTGGAGCTGTTGTGTGCGTTCCACCACCTTTTCTTCGAGCACTTCCTTTTGCCGGGCTATTTCTTCGGTGGCCGTTTTGATTTCCGTTATATCGAGCATCGAGCCGAGCATCCGATAGGGTGTGCCGTTGTCGTCATGGAGGATATAGGCGCGATCGAGGATGTAGGCGTAGGTCCCGTCCTCCCTGCGAAAACGGTATTCGTGCGTCCACTGGGTTTCGTGACCGTTGATGGCCGCATAGATGCTTTTTTCCGCCCCGGCCCGGTCGTCCGCGTGGATATGCTGCAGCCACCATGCGCGGTCGAGCGCTGTCCCATTCTGGCGATGACCGAATTGCCGGAAAAAGGTGTCGCCCCACCAAACCACATTGTTCACGAAGTCCCAATCCCAGAGCGCGTCATTGGTGACACGCGAGACGAGACGGAACCGCTCTTCGCTGACCGACAGGGCGCGTGTCCTTTCCCGGACCTTTTCTTCCAGCTGGATGTTGAGGTGTTTCAGGGTCTCGCGCGTGGTGATCAATTCGGAGTAATTGGTCCGAAGCCGGTCCTCGGCCATTTTCCGCTCCGTGATATTCGTAAAACTGGCGACGAAACCATCCATCATTTTGACGAGGGATACTTCGAACCACTTGTTGTCTTCCTTAAAATAAACGGAACCGTGGTGGCTTTTGTCGCCGCGAACCACCTCCATATATTTGGAGAGCAGTTCCGGGATCGCGAGCTGCGGCAGGTCTTTTTTGAGCGACAGGCCTTTGAGGTCGTCGTTCATCCGTTTGCACAGGGCATTGGCTGCGTAGTTGGTCGAAAGGATCGTGAAGTCCGTGATCTGGTCCTGCATGTCCCGCCGGGACTGAAAGGCGAAGATGGCGCTCGGACTCGAGTTGAATACCGCGCGGATAATATTGTTCAGGTCGGTAATGGCGGTGATGTCGACAAAGGAGATCGTAATGCCGTCGCGCTTGCCGTCGTGGGTGACATAAGGAATGACCCGCATCAGGAGGTTCTTGCCCGTGTTCATCTGGACTTCCTTTTCGATCGGACGGCCCGTCCGAAGCACCGTCTGCACATCGTCAAGCAGGTTCTCCGACCGGATATTGTTGGAAATATGCGTCAGGGGCCGGCCCAGATCGCTGTCGATAAAATTGATCATCCGCGCGGAGGCCGGGTTGAATTTGCGGATGCGGAGCTGGTTATCGAGGAAAACCTGGGCGATGTCCGTACTCCGGAAATAATTGTTCAGATCGTCATTGAGCTCCAGCAGTTCCTTGATCTTGAGCTGGTGTTCGGTATTGAGCGTGATGAGCTCCTCGTTGAGCGATTGCAGCTCTTCATTGGAGCTCTGCAACTCCTCGTTGGCGGAAAGCAGCTCTTCGTTGGTGGATTGCAATTCTTCGTTGGTGGCTTCCAGGTCCTCGATGGCCAGTTGAAGCTGGCTCCGGGTGTCGTTGAGTTCCGATTCCAGCGCCTGGACGTACTCTTCGTCCTGACCGTGTCCGTTCCCGTCGTGAAACCCATTCCCACCCGGATCGACGGCCGGAACCTCCCGCAACACGATCATGGTCGGCAATCCGCCGTTGTTCCTGCCGCCGGGCCGCACAAACACGTCCGCCACGATCACTTCCTCGCCTTTTTTATAGCGGACGTTCCGAAGATGGCTCTTTTGGCCCGTCTTTTCGGCTTTCCGGATCTCCGCGCTCAGCAGGACCGAGATGCTCGACGGCATCATGCGAAGCAGGTTCAGCTGCAACTGCCGCCGCGGCAGGTTGAGGAATTTTTCGTAGGGTCCGATGGTCTCCTGGATGTCGAAGTTCGAATCAATGTACAATACGACATAGCAAAGCTCGTCCATGAGGACCTGGCGGAAGTCGTCCCAAAGGATGGTTTGGGATCGGGTGTCTTTATTCTGAAGCGCACGGGACGCCCGTTGCGTACGGGAGGTGAAGCTTTCGGGGATGCCCTGCTGATAATAATAGCCCGGTTTGGATTCCGCGGTCTTCCGGTAGATCTTCCAGCGGGCGCTGATCTCTTCGACATCCTTTTTAAGAAGGGCGGAATTTTCGCTTGGGCCCAGGAAGATGTAACCTTCCCGGCCCGCGGCGAACAGAAGGAGCGAGAAGATGCGCTGCTGGAGGGCCGGGCTGATGTAGATCAGCATGTTCCGGCAACTGACCAGATCGTTCTTGATGAAGGGCGGGTCCTTGATGATATTGTGCCTGGCGAAGACGATCTGTTTGCGGATACGCGGAATAATGGTATAGGACTTCCCCGAACCGGTGAAATATTTCTCGAGGTAGTGCGGGGGGATATCCTTCCCGACCGACGACGGGTAAACACCCGCGGAGGCGAACTGGATCGCCTCGTCATCGATGTCCGAGGCGAAGATCTTTACCGTGAGATTCTTTGCGCTTTCCTCCAGCACGTCATCCACGACCATGGCGATCGTATAAGCCTCCTCGCCGGTGCTGCACGCCGTCACCCAGATCTTAATGGTTTCTTCGTCCTCCTTGTTGTCGATGATGGCTTTGACCACCTGGTTGCGGATGATGTCGAATGCTTCCGCATCGCGGAAAAAGTGGGTAACCCCGATCAGGAAATCGTGGCCCAGCTGACGGACCTCGTCCTTGTGTTCCTTGAGGAAGGTCGCGTAGGTATCGGGGGAAGTGAAACTGCCCTGCATCATCCGTTTGGTGATCCGCCGGATGATCGTGGGCGTCTTATAATAGTGAAATTCGACCCCGGATTCCTGGCGGATGAGGTCGAACACCGTTTTTAAGAATTGTTCGTCTTTTTTGTCGCTGCCGTAGAGGACCGCCGGCGGCGGGGAGATATGCTGGATGATCTCCGTGCACATCGCGGTCGGAGGGAGGATATAGTCCGCGTTCCCTGCGGTGATCACGCTGTTGGGCATGCCATCAAACTTCGCGGTCGAAGGATCCTGCACAATGACAAGTCCGCCCTCTTTCTTGATCGCCTCCGTGCCCTTGGTCCCGTCCGTGCCGGTCCCCGAGAGAATGATCGCGATCGCCCGGCTCCTTCGTTCCTTTGCCAACGAATACAGGAAGACGTCCACTGCGTTGTTGGGCATTTTCAGGTTCTGCTTATCGGTCAACCGCAACTCGTTCTTCTGGATCGTGATCAGTTTGGTGTTGGGAATGACATAGACGCATTTACGCTGGATCTCCTGGTGGTCTTCCGCTTCGTATACTTTCATTTCGGTATGGCGGCCCACCAGTTCGACCAGGAGGCTTTTGTAATCCGGGGACAGGTGCTGTATGATGATAAAGGAGATATTCGGCGAATCCGGCATGCTGTCGAAGAACTCGTGTATGGCTTCGAGCCCTCCGGCCGAAGCGCCGATCGCAACGATATAATGGTCGGTCTTATTTGGCAGCATACTCATATAAAAAACTTCTCAGGGTTTCGGCGGCGGTCAGTTCCTCTTCCCGCCAGGGCAGAGAGCTGCCCGTGACGGTCTGGCGCCAGATCTTGAATGAATTGCGGGGATGGTAATTCGCGCCGTCCTTTTCGAATACGATGCGGCTTTCGGGATCGCCGCCCCATTCGATAATTTGTTTGAATTCCGGCCGGAAGAGGAGAACGTACTGTTCCTGGTCGGGATTGAACGGTATCGCAAGAAGACCGCTGGCGGTCCCGCTCATGGCTTCGGCCTGTTCGAACTCGGCCGACAGGTGGTCCGTATGCAGGTTGCGCTTCAGGTTCCGGGAATGCAGCCACAGCATCAACTCCTGCACATTTTCGCGGCCCGGCGTCTGGCCGTGCGGTATCCATTCATTCCCGGAGATCAAAGCGGCTCCCTGAGCGCCGAACAGCTCCAGCACCGAATGGTTCGCTTCGAGCAGCGCTTCCCGCAGACTCCGGGTCTCATAGACCTGTTCGATGATCCGTGAGTAAGTGTGCTGCGTCCGCGTGAACGCATCGGCCCGCTCCTTGTTCTGTAACGAATGGAGCCTCGCTGAAATAATGTTGGACAGCAACTCGAAGACCGAGCAGAGCTCGAAGCTCATCCATTTCGGCGTCGAATGGTGGCAGGCGATGAGACCCCAGAGCCGGTCGTTGTTGAGGATGCGCGTCGACATTGAGGCAGTCACGCCCATATTCGCGAGGTATTCCAGGTGGACCGACACCACGCCGCGGACGTTACAGTCCGACAAGTCCACAAAACTATGGGTGCCGGGATTGATCACCGGGTACAGCTTCACCGGGGCATAGGTCCGGTCGGGAATGTAGCGGTAGGGATTCCGGAGATATAGTTCCCGCGCCTGTTTTGGAATATCGGAAGCCGGGAAGGTAAATCCCAGATAGGACTCCATGTCCTGTTTCCGCTCCTCGGCGATGACGGTCCCGTTCCAATCCTCATCGAACCGGTAGATCATGACCTTGTCGAAACCGGAGATGCGCCGCAATTCACCGGCTGCGATGGCGCAGACCTCGGTGCTGGATGCCGCCTTTTCGATCAGCGACATCGAGTACCTGATCTGTTGGTACACGCTGATGAACGACTGCTGTTCGTCGGTCTTATAGGGCCGGGCTTCGAGTTCCACCAGGATCTGGTCGTCCTTGATATGGATCAGCGCAAAATATCGTTGTCCCCCGACCTGCCAGACCTGCGGGATCTTGTCGGCGCTCTTCCCCGATGAAACCGCGAAAAGAGCATCGTTGGTCGGCACGTCAAGGTACCGGCCAACGGGGGTGCGCACCAGATCCGGCGCCGCCCGGCCAAAGATGGCGGCTGCATTTTCGCTGACCTGGATGATCTCGAGACCGGGCCGGGACAGGACCAGCAGGACCCCATACGGCTGAATCGTGTTGATCAGGTGTATGGGCACCTTCCCGCAAAATTCCGAGTCATAGTTGGGGTTGGAGTTCATGTTGGTCTATCCAGTTTGAGAATGTTAGGAATGTCTCTTCCGCCGCGGCAATGATCTCGCGGCGTTCGGCTGCCATGAAAGGCCGTTCGAGATAGGTCAGGAAGGTCTGCCACATGCCGTCGGTTTCCTCGCCATAGCTATAAAAAAAGGAAAGACTTCTTTCAGTCCCGAGCTGACGGGCGAGCATGCCCGCGATGACCTGGCCCCCAAGCGTGCTGCCTTCGAGGACGTACAGGGCGCCCAGCGCGCGGGGGTAGCTGTCGATCCGGGGCAGGTCGGTGCATGGCGGCGCGAGCTCCAACGCTACGCCCGTTTCGGCGATGTCCCGAAGGAGGAAGGGGGCGCGGATGCGGCACCGGATGTCAGGAAGATCGAATTCGGTCAGTTGGCTGCGGATAAGTGCTTCTACCGGCGCATAGAATCCATGGAGACGGCCGAGCAAGGCGGCATAGTCGTCGAGGCTGCGGATCCCCTTCAGAACGGCGACCATCTTTTTTTCGGCGGCCCGGTGAGCCTGGGCCGTATGTTCTTTCAGTGCTTGTGACAGCATTCTACATAGTTAAGTCGGGCTGTAGAAAAAGTGTGGAACTTCCTCTACAGCCGGATGTTCAATACATTCAGCTAAGCCCGGTGTTTGCGCTGTTAAGACGCTTATTGACTGTAGAATTTATCAAAAACGCGGCCATTTTCCGGTGGGGGGCTTATATTCGTACCCTTCAACCAACAGTTATGAGAAAATTAACCGGATTTTTATTGTGTTGCTTTTTGGCCGGCAGCCTGTCGGCACAACGCCCCGGACCAGCCGCGGAAACGGGTGGCGGAGACCATGCCGCTACTGCCCCCGCTAAAATGCCGAAGGACAGCCGGGTGCTGAATATCGACTCGTCCGTAACGACGCATGCCGAAGTAACCGTGAAGGGTCAGCGCGTCCCTTATGACGCGATCGCCGGCACGATCCCGGTATGGGACGATAGCGGAAAGCCGATCGCCGGTGTTTTCTATACCTATTACGTCCGCACCGACGTGAAGGACCGCGCTTCGCGGCCGCTGGTCATCTCCTTCAACGGCGGACCGGGAACACCGAGCGTGTGGATGGAGATCGGTTATACCGGGCCCCGGCGCCTGCTGCTGGATGACGAAGGATACCCGGTTCAGCCATACGGGCTCAGGGAAAACAATTCCTCGATCCTGGATATTGCCGATATCGTGTATATCGACCCGGTCAATTGCGGTTTTTCGCGGGCGGTCAGCAAGGATATCCCCGCGTCGACCTTCTTTGGCGTCAATGAAGACATCAAATACCTCTCTGAGTGGATCTCCACCTTCGTCACGCGGTATAACCGGTGGGCGTCGCCCAAGTTCCTGATCGGGGAGAGTTACGGAACGACACGGGTGTCGGGGCTCGCCCTGGAGTTACAGGAAACCCAGTGGATGTATCTGAACGGCGTGATCCTGGTGTCGCCGACCGATCTCGGGATCGAGCGCAGCGAGTATGTGCAGGCGTCGCTGCGGGTGCCGTATTATGCCGCGACCGCCTGGTACCACAAGGCGCTGGCCCCGGACCTTCAGGCAAAGGACCTGACGGATATGTTGCCCGAGGTCGAGAACTTTACGATCAACGAGCTGATCCCGGCGCTGGCGAAGGGCGGATTCCTGGATGAGGCGAAAAAGAAGGACCTGGCGGTTAAGCTGTCCCGTTATACCGGGTTGTCCGAAAAAGACGTCCTCGACCAGAACCTGATCATACCGGCCGATTTCTTTTGGAAGGCGCTGCTGCGGGATAAAGGATTTACCGTCGGGAGGCTGGACTCGCGGTACAGGGGGATAGACAGCAAGGCCGCGGGCGACGCACCTGATTACAATGCCGAACTGACGTCCTGGCTGCATTCCTTTACGCCGGCGATCAACATTTACCTGCGCGAGGACCTGCACTACAAGACCGATTTGAAATACAATATGTTCGGGCCGGTCTATCCCTGGGATAACCGGAACAACCACGTCGGACAGGAACTCCGGCAGGCGATAGCAGAGAACCCTTACCTGCATTTGCTGATCCAGTCGGGGTACTATGACGGCGCCTGCGACTATTTCAACGCAAAATACAGCCTGTGGCAGCTGGACCCCAGCGGCAAACTGAAGGACCGGCTGAGCTGGCAGGGATACCGGAGCGGGCACATGCTGTACCTCCGCAAGCAGGACCTCGCGGACGCCAACGAAAATCTTCGCAAGTTTATCGAGGGTGCGATACCGAAACCCGGCGAGGCCGCGAAGTATTAGGCGGACCTGCGGGATCGACGGAGCAGGCGGAAGCTGGCGGGGCCGCGAAGTATTATGATCTTTTTAGCGTGATCACGACGAGTTTGGACACGGGCGTGTTGGACTTTTTGGCCACGGCATCGATCGGCACGAGCACGTTCGTCTCGGGATAGTAAGCGGCGGCGCACTGCCGCGGGATGGGATATGGCACGGCGATGAAATGATGCGCAACCCGTTCCACCCCTCCGTGCCGGTTAAAAATGTCGACAATATCGTTGGGGACGAGTCCCAGGTCCCGCATATCGGCTTCGTTCAGCAGGATGACGCGGCGTTCGTTGTAGATGCCGCGGTACCGGTCGTTGAATCCATAGATGGTCGTGTTGAACTGGTCATGGCTGCGGACCGTCATCAGCATCAGTTCGCCGGCAGAGAGCGCGACCTGTTCGGGGTCGGCGACGTTGAAGTGCGCTTTTTTATCCGGCGTATTGAAAATGCCTTCGCGCGGGCCGTTGGGCAGGTAGAAGCCGCCCGGTTCACGGACGCGGCGATTGTACTCCTGGAAGCCCGGGATGGCGCGTTGGATATCTTCCCGGATGTGGTCATAGTTCGCCAGGTATTTGTCCCAGTCAACTTTTGTCCGGCCGCCAAGTGTGGTTTTGGCGAGGCGGCAGACGATGGCCGGCTCGCTCAGCAGGTCGCCGGAGACGGGATCGAGCACGCCTTTGGAGAGCTGTACAACCCCCATTGAATTTTCGCAGGACACGAATTGCTCCGTGCCACCGGTCAGGTCTTTGTCGCTGCGCGCGAGACAGGGCAGGATCAGCGCGGTTTCCCCATGAACGAGGTGGCTGCGGTTGAGTTTTGTCGAGACATGGACCGTCAGGCTGCAGCGGCGGAGTGCCGCGGCCGTGAAATCGGTGTCGGGTGTGGCGGACAGGAAATTGCCGCCCATGGCGAAGAATACGGAGGCGCGGCCGTCGTGCATGGCACGGATGGCGTTGACGACGTCAAAGCCGGGTTCGCGTGGCGGGGCGAACCCGAAGATGGTCGCGAGGCTGTCCAGCAGTTGTTTGGTCGGTTTTTCCCAAATGCCCATCGTCCGGTCCCCCTGGACGTTGCTGTGACCGCGGACCGGGCAGGTCCCTGCGCCGGGTTTGCCGATGCTTCCTTTGAGCAGCAGAAGGTTGACGATCTCCCGGATCGTATCTACCGCGTTGGTATGCTGCGTGAGCCCCATGGCCCAACAAACGATGATCTTCTTTTTGTCCCGGATCATATCGACCGCCTGACCGATTTGCTCCACAGCAATGCCGCAGGCCGCTGAGAGATCGGCCAGCGAGGCCCGGCGGAGGTGTTGCAGGAAGGGCTCGAAGCCGGTCGTGCGGTCCCGGATAAAGTCGAGGTCGAAGACCGTGCCCGGCGCGCGGTCCTCGTCGAGGGCCAGGAGCAGTTCGATCGCCTGCAGCAATGCCATGTCGCCATTGAGGCGTACCGGAAGGTACAGGTCGGTGAGGTGTGTGGAGGCGCCCAGGATGCCCGAGACCTGCTGCGGATTCGAAAAAGCCATGAGGCCGGTTTCGGGCAGCGGGTTGATCGAAATGATCCTGGCGCCATTGTGCTTTGCCTTTTGCAGCGCGGTGAGCATGCGCGGCGCATTGGTGCCGGGGTTCTGTCCCATGATGATGATGACCTCCGCGAGATAGAGATCGTCAAGGCGTACGGAACCTTTTCCCAACCCGAGGGCTTCGGAGAGCGCGACGCCGCTCGATTCGTGGCACATGTTGGAGCAATCCGGCAGGTTGTTGGTCCCGAACTCGCGCGCGAAGAGCTGGTACAGGAACGCGGCTTCGTTGCTGGTGCGGCCCGAGGTATAAAATATCGCCTCGTCGGGAGACGACAGGTTATTGAGGGCGCGGGCGATATGCCGAAAGGCGTCGTCCCAGGAAATCGCCTCGTAGCGGTCCGCGCCTTTCGGGAGAAAGAGCGGCTCGGCGATGCGCCCCGTGCTGCCGATCCCGAAGTCCGTCCACGCGGTAAGTGCGGGTATGGCATGTTGTGTAAAAAAATCCGCCGTGAGCCGTTTGGTAGTGATCTCCTCCGCAACCGCCTTCGCTCCGTTCTCGCAATATTCAGCTACCCCGGATCGCTCGTCATCCGGGTCCGGCCATGCACAGCTCGGGCAGTCGAAACCGCCTTTCTGGTTCATGTGCCGTAACGCTTTCAAACCCCTCTTGAGCCCCGCGGCTCCCACCGCGTGGCGGAAGCTGGAGACGATGGCGGGGAAACCGACCGCTACTTTCCTGATCTTTCCGGTATGCAGGTTCATTTTTTTGCAAGGCGCCAGGCGCCCGTGTAGATGTTAAGACGGTCTTCCCTCAGAAATCCCACCAGGGTGATATCCCATTCTTCGGCCATGCGAATGGCGAGACTCGAAGGCGGGCCGATAGCCGCTATTATTTTTATGCCAGCCCTGGCGGCCTTCTGGATCAATTCGAAGCAGGCGCGGCCGCTGAGCAAAAGAATGGCGGAGGAAAGGGGTAGCAGCCGGTTGAACCCCGCCCACCCTACGATCTTGTCCACCGCGTTGTGACGGCCGATGTCTTCACGGATGGCAAGGAGCCGGCCACTGTCGTCAAAGAGTGACGCGGCATGCAGGCCGCCGGTTGCATTGAAGACATCCTGCCGGTCTTTTCCCGCGGCGGGCAGCCTGTAGAGGAGGTCGATGTCGATGAAGGGGCCCTCGCCCGCCCCGGTCGCGGCGGAGCGGCCGCTTAGCCGGCGGAAGGATTCTATCGAAGGAAGACCGCAGACGCCGCAGCCGGAATTCGTGACCGACCGGCGTTGACTGGCTTCGATAGCCGGGAGAATGCCATCCTTCAGGGTGACCAGGATCCGGTTCGGGGACTCCGCGTCCGCCGTCGCGATGGCGTCCACCCGCGGAATGATGCCTTCCGCGAAGAGAAAGCCGGCGGCCAGTTCCGGGTCATGGCCCGGGGTCCGCATCGTCACGGAGATGGTTTCGCGGCGTGGGGCGGAGTTGGGGGAGGACGCGGGGGCGAACGCCGAGGCGGTTGCCGGGCCCCTTGTTGAAAAGGTCGCCGCGCCGAACGCCAGCCCGATCTCGAGCGGTTCCTCGACGGCGATGGCGTCGATGGTCTGATCCGGGAGCGGAGCGCCGCCCACCGCCTTTCGGACAGGAAAAAAGGTCACCTGGCCACTCGAGGTGGATTCAGCGGTGACGGGGGAAATGGCGGGTGCGAAGGGATTGGGCATGCTCAAATTTACGGAATTGGCAGCTGCCAGATAGCGGATAAACCCTAAATTAGGGCATGATTAGACTGATCACGCTCTTCTTTTGCGGGTTGTCACTGCATGCTGTTTGCCAAAACTTTACTACTGAAGACAGGCAGCGCTGCGAATCGGAGGCAAAGGACGTCAGGATCGTCCGGGATAAATGGGGGATCCCGCATATTTACGGAAAAACCGACGCGGACGCCGTCTTCGGGCTGCTCTATGCCGAATGCCAGGAGGATTTTCCCCGGGTGGAGAAGAACTACCTGGAACAACTCGGCCGGCAGGCGGAGGCTTTCGGGGAATCCTACCTGTATACCGATGTCATGATGCGGCTGATCTATGACAGCGCGGCCGCCGTGGCCGATTATGAGCGGTGTCCGGCCTGGATGCACAAATTGCTGGATGCCTTTGCCGATGGGGTCAATTACTATCTGTTCAGGCACCCGGAGACCAAACCGCTGGTGCTGAAACATTTCGAACCCTGGTATCCGCTGATGTTCACCGATGGCAGCGTGTCTGCGACCAGTCTGGGCGGGGTGCGGATGGAGGAGATCAGGAAGTTCTATAGCGAACCGCCGACGGCGGGGGGCGTAGGCGCGGGTGTGCCTCAAAAGCACTGGCCGTTGTCGGCGGCAGAAAAAATGGTTTTGTCGGACCGGGGGATGGCCGTGCCGGGCGATGGGGCGGCGCAGGGCGGGGAAGAAGGGCTGCGAGGGGGCGATGGGGCGGCCGCAGGGGAAGAAGGACCGCGAGGAGGCGATGGGGCGACGCCGGCGGGCGACGGGCTGCCGGACGAGCACGAAAACGGCAGCAACGGGTTTGCATTGTCGGGGTTCCGGACGGCGTCGGGCAACACCGAGTTGTATATCAACCCGCACGTACCTTTCTATTTCCGGTATGAGGTTGAATTGACGAGTGACGAGGGGCTGAATGCGTATGGCGCGGTCACCTGGGGTCAGTTCTTTGTATACCAGGGATTCAACGCGCACTGCGGCTGGATGCATACGTCCAGCCTGGCGGATGTCGCCGATCTGTACGAAGAAAAAGTCCGGCGGCAGGGCGATGGTTGGGTATATATGTATGACGGCGGGACAAGGCCGGTGAGGACCAGGCCCTTTACCGTATACTACCGGCGGAACGACTCGCTGATCCCTTTTCCCGTCACGGGATTGTATACCCATCACGGACCCGTGATGGCGGACCGGAACGGGAAATGGCTGAGCCTCCGGGAATACAACCGTTCGCTGAACGCCTTGCTGGAAGCCTGGCTGATCACGAAGGCCAATACGTTCGACGACTATAAAAAGGCCATGGACCTGCGCGCGAACACCACGAACAACACGGTATATGCCGACGACCAGGGGAATATCGCATATTGGCACGGCAACTTCATGCCGCGGCGGGATACCGCGTACGATTGGTCCCTGCCGGTCGATGGCAGCACGTCTGCGACCGAGTGGAAGGGTGTGCACGAGCTCGACGAGATCGTTCATTCCTATAATCCGGCGACCGGGTGGATCCAGAACTGCAATTCCACACCCTATTCGCTGTCAGGCGGCGCGAGCCCAGTGCGCGGAAAATATCCGACCTATATGGCGCCCGACGGAGAAAATTTCCGGGCCCTCAATGCGATCCGGTTGTTGGCCGGTGCAAACGATTTTACGCTGGACAGCCTGATCGCAAAAGGCTATGACCGCTACCTGATGGCCTTCGACGTGTTATTGCCCGCCTTGTACAGCGCCTACAACAACTCGCCCGACTCGACAAAAAAAGCATTGCAGGAACCCATCGCGATCCTGCAAAAATGGGATCGGCGATCGGCTGCGCGTTCCGTCGCCACCACGCTGGCCGTCGAATGGGGCGCGCGTATCCTGCATTATGCGCCGAGGCCGGCCACCAGCGAGGCGGCATCCGATGCGGTAGCGATGGCGCAGTCCGCGCTGGCGCACAGCACGGCCTATCAGAAGACGGCGGAGTTGTCGGCGGTCCTGGCCGAGTTGCGGCAGCGCTATGGGAACTGGAAGGTCGAATGGGGCGATATCTGCCGGTACCAGCGGCTGACGGGCAAGATCCAGGAAACCTATGACGACCGGAAGCCCAGCCTGCCCGTGGGACTCGTGTCTTCTGCATTCGGTCAGATCCCGTCGTATGTGAGCCGGGTCATGCCGGGAACCAACAAGCGGTATGGGGTGTCCGGGAATAGTTTTATCGCCGCTGTCGAATTTGGCAAAAAGGTCAAAGCGCGAACGATCGTTACAGGCGGGGAAAGCAGCGATCCGGCGTCGCCGCACTTTACGGATCAGGCCGCCATGTACCTGACCGGCAGGTTCAAGAACGTATTCTTCTATCCCGACGAGGTGCAGGCGTCGACGGAGCAGACCTATCATCCGGGGGAGGAATGAGGACCGGGGAAAATGAAAGACACAGGGTAATTAGCTAATTTGCGCCCGGGTAATCAGCATAAAAATGGATATGAACGAAAAGCCCGTCCGGGTTTTGTGGTTTGCGAATACGCCCGGCCTGAGCGCGGGGCACCTGGGGATCAGTTTGGCGGCGGGCGGATGGATATCGTCGTTGCAGGGCGTGGTGGAGGCCCTCCCGGCAAGCCGGTTGGGATTTGTATTCTATCATGAGCGGCCGATGGACCCGTTCGAATATGGCCCCACGCAGTACTTCCCCGTTCAGCCCCTTGGCAGTAGCAAGGGGAAGCGACTGGCGAACAGGATCAGGGGTCGGGCGGAGACGGATGAGAACCTGCCGGCATTCCTGCGGGCGATCGGGCAGTTCAAACCGGACATCATCCACATACACGGGACCGAATTTCCGTTTGGCTTGCTGTTGCGGCAAGTGACGGCCGTCCCGGTCGTGGTATCGATCCAGGGGAACCTGACCGCCTACCACGAAAAGTATATGGCGGGGCTGGACCTCCCGGGGATCTGGCGGGGCTGGCGGACCGGCTATCCCTTCTACCAGGCGGACTACCGGATCTGGCGAAAGCGCATGGCGGTCGAGCAGGAGATCATGGGAAGGGCTAAATTCATATTTGGCCGGACAGATTGGGACCGGCGGGTGGCGTTGGCGCAGGCGCCGCAGGCGGAATATTTTCACGTCGACGAGGTGATCCGGCCGGGTTTTTATCGGTTGGACTGGGGCGCTGAACGCGAGAGACAGGGGGACCGGGGAAATAAGCGGCAAGCGGCTGCCGGGCCGCCGCCGGTATTTTTGACGACATCGAGTCCTTCGATCTATAAAGGTTTCGAGACGGTGATCGACACAGCGAGGGTGCTGATGCGGAGCGGGATGGCGTTCGAGTGGCTCGTGGCGGGGTTGATGGCGGATCATCCGCTGGTGCGGCTCATCTGCCGCGAGCGAAAAGCGACGGATCTCGATGCGCTGCATATCCGCTTGCTGGGTACGCTGCCGGAAGAGGAGCTGGCTGCACGGCTCATGACCTGTGACGCCTATGTCCAGGTTTCGCATATCGAGAACAGCCCGAACAGCGTCTGCGAAGCCATGCTGGCGGGGGTGCCGGTCATTGCGAGTTTCGCGGGCGGCACCGGGTCGCTGGTAAGGGACGGCATAGAGGGCGTGCTCGTGCAGGATGGCGATCCGTATGCGCTCGCGGGTGCGATGCGGGAAGTGGCGGAGCAGCCCGCACGATATGCTGCGATGGCGGCGGAGGCGCGGCGCGTGGCGCAGCGGCGGCATGATCCCGCGGCGATCGTGCGGGGCATGATGGAGCGATATTTGGAGATCATTCAAAAACACCGGGCCGGTCATGAGCAGTAAAGGGACGAGAAAATTGTTTCACTGGATAGACACCGCGAGGATGCGGTTTCGGATGGCGGCGGGCGGCTATCACAAATTCTTTGCGCGCTGTCGCGGCGTGGAATTCCTCGGTTCCTGCATGTTCGTGGGCAGACCGAAGTTCAAACTCTACCCCGGAACACGCGTCATCGTCGGCAACGGCTGCAAGTTCCAGTCCGGCCATACCGACAACCTCATCGGCATCAACAGGCCCTGTATCGTCTCCGTCTATAACCCGGGCACCGTCGTGCGGATCGGAGAGCATACCGGGTTCAGCGGAACCGTGATCGGCGCCTTTGCGGGGATAACGATCGGCAACCACGTCAAGTGCGGGGCGAACACGCTGATCACCGACGGGGACTGGCACCCCGAAGACCCGCGCAGCGGCGAGCCGCGGCCGATCGAGATCGGCGACAATGTTTGGTTGGGTGTCGGCAGCCTGGTCCTGAAGGGCGCCAGGATCGGGAACAATTCGGTGATCGGGGCCAATAGCGTGGTGACGGGGGAGATCCCGGCGAACGTGGTGGCAGCAGGGAATCCGTGCAAGGTTATCCGGGCGCTTGTGGAGCGGGCTCCCCGTAAGAATCCCTGAGCCTTTTTTGCTGGCACCCTGCCGGCGACGGTGCAGGTAATTATGACGTCACCTTCTCGAAGATGTCGGCATACTGCCTGGCTATGATGGTCCATTGGAATTTATCGATCAAAGCCGTATGAGCCCTTGCGGCAAATTCCCGCATTTCTTCCGGGTGGGAAAGCGCCCAATTCAGTTTTTCGGCGAGGTCCGTGTCAGACCCGGCGCGGAAGTATAACATTTCATCCGGCCCGAAAATATCGGTATTCTGCGGAATATCCGAACAAAGAATGGGAGTTTGGAGAGAAGCCACTTCGAGCAGCATCATCGACATCGCCTCCACAAGAGACGGGAAAATGAACAGCCGGGCGCCGGCGATCCACGCATTCAGGAGCGATTTTTCCTTGATCAAACCCCTGAACTCCACGTCGAGACCTTCTGCCAGCCCGAAGAGTTCCTTTTCATATTCTTTCCGCTGCCCATGATCGCCGAGGATAATGAGCTTTCCCTTATACCCCGCCAGGTGTAATCCCGACAACATGGTATGGACACCCTTGGCCGGGATGATCCGGCCGGCGGCAAAAAGAATATAGTCGGAGACGCCGAGGTTCACTTCGGCCGGCGCCATCGGGGTGACGCCGTTCGGGACATAGGAGATCCGCCTGGCGGACACCAGCTTTTGATAATGCGGGACCAGGGACTTCGACACGACCGTGAGGTGGTTGGAGAGCCGGGCCTGGAACCATTCGTTGAGTTTGAAGTACGGGGTGAGGGTCTTGCTCCATTTCTGGTGCGTGTAGGGCAGCCCGTGGCTGGTGGCGACGACCTTGTACCGTAGACGAAGCAGGAGCAGGATGAACGCGCCGTCGAGGTGGTGCAGGTGGATCGCATCATACCGGCGGGAGATCATGGCGTGGATGGCCGAGACGAT
>DATNBP010000250.1:0-30229 GCA_035572015.1 Puia sp.
CCCTGCAGGAAGTACAGGTGAGCACCCTTGCCGGCGGTGGCACCGACAATGGCGCGAGAAGGCTCGAGCAGCGCGCCGACATCGTCCAGAACCTGCTTTCTTCAAGGAGTATCGAGTTGTCCCCCGACGTTACCGTCGGCAATGCCATGCAACGCATCAGCGGCGTCACCCTTCAGGCAGGCCCCACCGGAGAAGGCCGCTACGCGATTATCCGGGGCATGGATCAGCGATACAACGCCGTTCTCGTCAATGGCGTCAAGATCGCCAGCCCGGATGATAAATACCGCTTCGTCCCGATGGACCTTTTCCCCTCCGAGCTGCTCGAAAGACTGGAGGTGATCAAGAGCCTCACCCCGAGGATGGAGGGCGATGCGATCGGCGGCACCATGAATCTGGTGATGAAACAAGCGCCGGACGATTTCCTGCTCTCCGCCAACGTCGCGGGCGGATATTCCAGCATCTTTTCGATGCGGCCCTTCAGCGCTTTCAACCATGGCGGCGTCAATGTCAAATCCCCTGCAGAACTGAACGGGAACAATTATGCCGCCACGGCCGCCAATTTCCCGCTGAGCGAACTGCACTATCACAATATCCCCAACCCGATCAACGGCACGGCAGGTATCACGATCGGGAACCGCTTTATGCAAAAAAGACTCGGCGTCCTGGTCTCGGCCGCTTACCAGAACTTTTACCGCGGGTCCAACTCGCAGTTCCTGATCCCGAGCGCGCAACCTGACGCCGTGCTCCCCACCGCGCCGGGTTACGCATCCAACCCGCAACAGCCGGCATTTACGGACGCTTATGACCGCCAATATTCGACGCAAACGAACCGTATCGCCATCAACAATACCATCGACTTTGTCATCAACCCGAAGAATAAGCTGACGCTGTACAACTTGTATGTGCACCAGAATGAGTTCGAAACGCGCTATACGCCGGATTCAACCGTCGGCACCAACTCTTCGGCGAATTTCATCGACGTCGATTTCCAGAACCGCAGCACGTGGACGATCCAGAACATCTACAACGCCACCCTTCGCGGCGATCATGTCCTGGGCTCCAGGCTTAAACTGGACTGGACCGGCGCCTTCTCCGACGCGCACCGGAACGTTCCCGACCAGAGCTGGTATGACTTTAACGGCAACGTCAGCGTGAATAACAGCGGTAAGACGACCGGGATCGACTCGACCACCTACGGGATGAGCATGAACCGCCTCTGGCGGCGCAATTCGGACCGCGACTGGCAGGGCCTGCTCAACCTGACCTATACGCCCCGGATCGCCCGGCGCGACGTAGAATTGATGGCGGGCGGGCTCTACCGCTCGAAAACGCGCGACGCATACTATAATTACTACGTCCTCAACCCGTCGTACTCGACGGTCGAACCATTCCATTCGATCGACTCCGTCCCTTTCAGCTTCACGACGCAGGGCGGCGGGACCGGCTCCCAAACCGCTGTTAACTATAATACGTACACGGCGCACGAAAAGATCGGCGCCGGCTATATCCAGGCCAGGTTCGACCTGATCCGTTCCCTGCAGGTGGTCGGCGGCGTAAGGGTGGAGCACACCCTACAGGACTACAGCACCGCCGAGCCGCCCAACTCGGATGAAGGACTCGGCAGCATTCACTACACGGACGTGCTGCCCAGCATCAACCTGAAGTATGCCCTCAACAGCCGCCAGAACCTCCGCCTTTCCTATTTCAAGTCGATCAGCCGGCCGTCCTTCGCGGACATCGAGCCCTATCACTATATCGGCGAATTCTACGACGAGATCGGCAATCCCTACGTAAAGCACACCCGGGCGGACAACCTCGACCTGCGCTACGAATTCTTCCCGGGCCTCACCGACCAATTCCTGATCGGCGCTTTCTACAAGGACCTGCAAAACCCCATCGAATATTTCATTACCCGCAACGGCGGCCCGAGCGCGCTCTTCATTCAGCCGCAGAACGTCAGAAAGGCCACCAATTACGGGCTCGAGGCCGTCGCCTCAAAGTACTTCGGCATGTTTGGCATCTCGGCCAACTACACCTATACTCATTCCAGGGTCACGACGCCCAAACTCCTGTATCACTATGTCGGCAGCTCGATCCAGACCGACACCGTGTACCAGAGCCGGCCGCTCCAGGGCCAGGCCGACCATATCGGCAACCTGGCGCTGCTCTTCAGGGACCCTCATACCGGCACCAACCTCCAGGTCGCTTTGACCTATACGGGCGAGCGGATCGCCCAGGTCTCGCCCTATTACAATTTCGACCTTTGGCAGAAGGCCTATGTCCAACTGGACTTTTCAGCCGAACAACGCCTGACGCGCCGGTTATCCTTCTACGTCAAGGTGAACAACCTGACCAACGCTTCCTCTCAACTGTATATCAGATTCCCCAATGGCCAGGAATACGGTCCGCAGCTGCCCTATCAAAGCAAGGCCAGCCAGACCAACGTGGAAAGGAATTATTACAAGCTGAGCTTCCTCGCCGGATTCAGGTTCAAACTCTAATCAAGCAAATAGTATGAAACAATTACGCATACCCGTTCTTCTTTTGTTGATCTCTTCGCTAGCCGCCTGCAACAAATGGGCACTGGATCATTCGGACATTTACCGGGCGACGGAAGCCGCAGGCAAGACCGTCAGCGACGCCGCCCCGCTGGCGGGCGCCATCAAGGGCACGATGCTCCAGGGCAAAACCTACGTCGTCGATTCGGATATTTATGTTAACGACGGCGATACGCTGATGATCCAGCCGGGCGTCACGCTCGACTTTCACAACGGTTCCGGTCTCGTGGTCCTCGGTTCGCTCTTCAGCGAGGGTACTCAGGCGCAACCCATCCATATGACGGTACTTGGCGTTACAAAGAACAACACGCCCGGCCTTTCCCTTACCCAGGACTCGGCCCACCTCGGATTGTGGCGCGGCATCATCGGCGGAACGAAATGCCCGTTCCTCGTGTTGAAATGGACCCATATCGATTTTGCCGGCAACGCGGAGGGGAATACCATCTCCGCGCTCAGCGAAGTGAACGAAAGCGCGGGCACCTCCTTCAATATCTTGTTCCAGAACCCCAACGGCTATTTCATCATGGAAGATTCCTGGGTGTACGGCGGCACCGATGATTGCACCCGGGTGTCGAACGGCAAGATCCATATCTTCCGGAACACCTATGAAAAATGCGGCGGCTCGGGCGGCGACTGCGTCAACGTAAAGGGTGGCACTGTCGGAACGATGGCCTACAATTTCTTTATCGGGACGGCCTACAACGGCCAGAAGGCGTCGAACAAAGGCCAGCCGGTCGGCGCGCCGCAGACGGACATCGTCATGTACAATAGCACGTTCATCAATGACGGTGCCCAGGTCGTGCCGGGGCAACGGGGTTCCACCATCGATTTCGAACAGGGGGCCAAGGGAGCCTTCTACAACAACCTTGCGGTCAATTGCCGCGTGGGCTATCGCGTCGTCAACAACCCCGTCGCCGACACCACCGACCTGAGCTATGGCTTCAACTACCAATATGCGGACTCGGCCGACGTCGCGGACAATTTCTTCACCTTCGGCCCCGTCTGCACTGTGCCGCAGCTGACCGACCTGCCCCTGCCATCCGGCTATCTCCCGTCGGGCTGGAACTATGAGAGCCCCGGCCAGGGCTCCTATGACGGCACGCAGGCGCTCGGGAAAATGAATCCGATGTTCGTCAATTTCCCGCTGCCCGCGGACAACCATGGCTTTTATCCGTGGCAGAATAACGCGGTTGGAACGTCGGATTTCCATCTGCAGCCGGGCTCGCCGTTGATCGGAAAGGGATACACCGGTGTCCAGCCGTTGACGGTCGTACCCGTCGACCCGGTCTATGGCGCCACGGAAGTCACGCCTCCCGGCGCCGACCTGGGTTGCTACCAGTCCAATGGCCGCGGCAACCAGCACTGACCGTTAGACCATGGAAAGACCACTGCATAAAAAAAGCATCGCCGTGTGGCGGTGCTTTTTCGCTCCCGGGGCATAATCCCCTTAAATCTTGCCCGAAGCACTATCCCCTTAAATGGTACGCTTTCGGCTGGACAAAGGCCCGGATACCCTGATAGGACAGCGTCGATCCCAGGCCCGAATGTTTCCGCCCCGACCAGGGCACGCTCGCGCTCACGCGGTCGCAGCAATTCCAATATACGGTCCCGGTATTCAACTTTTCCATCACCCGCTCGGCGCGCTCGTAGTCGGTCGAGTACACCGCGGCCGTCAGGCCGTATTCAGTATCGGCCATTAGCGCGACGGCTTCCGCATCGTCCTTCACACGCTGGATACCCACCACGGGGCCGAACGACTCTTCCATCATCAGCCGCATCCGGTGGTCGACATCCACCAGAACGGCGGGCTCCATAAAATAGCCGCGCCGGGCGATACGCCGGCCTCCAAACAATAATTTTGCCCCCTTGCCGACGGCATCTTCGATCTGCGCGGCCAGGAAATCCAGTTGCCCGGGGCGGCTCAACGGTCCGATATCCGTCCCGGCATCCAGCGGGTCGCCCACGACCATTTTCCGCAATTGCCCGGTGTAGGACCGGATAAAGCGGTCGGCGATCTTCTCGTGGACATATATCCGCTCGACCGCGCAGCAACTTTGACCATTGTTGTATACCACGCCTTCGAGCGCCGCCTCCGCGACCTTGTCGATATCCGCGACGTCGTCCATGACATAGAGCGGGTCCTTACCGCCCAATTCCAACTGGCACGGGACTAGCTTCCCCGCCACTTTTTCCGCGATCTGGCGTCCGGTACGGTAACTACCCGTAAAATAATAGCCGTTCAGCGGCAGGTCGAGCAGCAATTCGCCAGCCTTGCCCTTCCCGGCCACCAGTTGGAAAACGTCCTCCGGCACGCCGGCGAGGTGCAGAAGCCGCTGGATATGCATCCCCGTTAGCGTGGAATATTCCGAAGGCTTGTACAGCACGGCATTCCCGCCGATCAGCGCGGGGATAAAAACGTTCACGCCCACGAGATAGGGATAGTTCCATGCGGATATGTTCGCGACGACGCCGAGCGGCTCGTATCTTATCTTTTCACGGGTGGCCGCCTCCGTTACGACCCACTCCTCGGCGAGCCACCTGGCGGAATGGTCGAGAAAGAAGCTGATGCGGCCACGGGCGCCATTCAATTCGTTGTACGACTGCCGAAGGGGCTTCCCCGTTTCGGCGGTGAGGGTTTCCGCCAACAAAGCTTTTTCGCTGTCCAGCAATTCGTGGAACCGCCCGATGCAGTCAATGCGATCGGCCAGCCGTGTCGCCGCCCAACGGGGCTGACCCTGCCGCAAGAGCCTGTACTTCTCCGCTACCGATTCCGCGGTATCCTCCGGAACTTCCGCGATGATGGCCTCCGTAGCCGGGTTGACGATCTGCATAGTTGAAGTTTATTGGGGCCCGGTGCCCCTAAATATTAATTGAGACGAAATCGACCTATTTTACTTTTCGACACCTACGCGCCCCGCGTTGCGCCCAGCCTCCGCGATGAATCGGTCCCTGATCGCCCGATACAGAAATGCATCTTCGAACGAGTTGACCAGCATCCGTTCGGGATGCCACTGTACCGCCAGCAGGAACGGCCGCCCGTCCGGTTCGGCCCACTCGATCCCTTCGATCGTCCCATCCGCCGCGTGGCAATTGACGCGCAGGCCTTCCCCTAAGCGACCGACCGCCTGATGATGCGCGCTATTGACCTCACCCTGCAGTCTGCCTGCAGCGGCTGCCAGGACCGTCCCTCCTTCGATGCGCACGGCATGCTGTTTATCGAGGCCGGCATTGCTTTCATGTACCGCGTCGCCGCTGATCCCGAGGTCCTGCACGAGGTCTCCCTTCAGGGTGACGTTGATGAGTTGGAGCCCGCGGCAAACCCCCAGAACGGGTGATCCCCGTTCCCAGGCCATCCGGAGCACGGCCTGTTCGAACAGGTCCCTGTCCTTCTCCCAACCGCCGGCCGGCGACCGTTTGTATTCCCGGTCCCCGCCATACAGCGATGGATCGATGTCGATACCACCCGATAACACGAGGCCGTCGCAACCGGCCGCCTCATTCAAATTTCCCAGCGCCGCGGATAGCCTGATCACCTCGACGTCGTCTTTGGCATCGCCAGCGATCCACCGCACGTAATTCGCGTGTTTCCATTCCGTACCCGTATCCGTCAAGCCGATCTTTATCATAGCGCTTCCAAATAGAGACTTTTAAAATCATCCCTGGTCACCGGTTTGGGGTTGTTCGGATGCGCGAAATCCGCGAATGCCAAGTCCGCCAGCGTTTCAATATGTTCTTTCTTCACGCCGATATCCCGGAGGTTCACCGGGAGGCCGAGCTCGCGGTTCAGTGCGAACAACCGCTCCACGACCGCCTGGCCGGCATCGGGACCTGCCGCCCGGCCCGCACCCTCCCCTAGTCCCATCGCGGTCGCTATCCGCCGGAATTTCTCCTCGCAGCCCGCGATATTGTACCGCATCCCATAGGGCAAATTCACGGCATTGGCCAGGCCGTGGTGCGTGTCCAGCAGCGACGACAGCGGGTGCGCCAGCGAGTGCACGACGCCCAGACCCTTCTGAAACGCCACCGCGCCCATCAGCGAGCCCAACAACATCCGGCTCCTCGACGACAGATCGGGCCGGTGGACAGCCGTCGCCAGCGATTGATGGATCATTTCGATCCCCTGCAACGCGATCCCTTCACACATCGGGTGATACATTTTGGCGAGATAGGCTTCCAGGTTATGGGTTAGGGCATCCATTCCTGTCGCGGCGGTAACGAATGGCGGCAGCTCCATCGTCAGCATCGGATCGGCGAATACGATCTTCGCCAGTAGCTTGGGCGAAAACAGGATGCGCTTCCGGTGCGTATCGTCCTCGGAGATGATCGCGCTGCGACCGACCTCGCTCCCTGTTCCCGCAGTCGTCGGCACCGTGATGAAATAAGGAACCTCTTCCGTCACATATTGATCGCCGCCGATCAGGTCGTCATAGTCAAAGAGGTCCCGGCGGTGATGGACCCGCAGGACGACCCCCCGCGCCACATCCATGGCGGCCCCGCCGCCGATCCCGACGACACAATCCGCGTCCGCTTGCGCGAACGCATCTCCGCCGCGCAGGACGTCCGACTTCACCGGGTTCCTGTGTATGTCGAAGAAGACGGCTGCAGCGATCTTTTTTGCCTCCAACGTCCGCAGGATATCGCGGAAAAAACCAAGCCCGGCGACGACCGGGTCCGTCACGACCAGGGGCCTGCTCAGTCCGTTAGCCTTCAGATGCTCCGGCAGCTCGCCGATAGTTCCCGCCCCAAACCTGATGACGGTCGGAAAATTGTACTGTCTGATGGTCGTAAAATCCGTCATATGATCTCGAAATACCTTTTCATTTCCCAATCGGTCACCACCCGGCCGAACTGCCGCCATTCCCATTCACGGGTCCGCACAAAATGGTCCGTAAAGGCTTCGCCGAATAATTCGCGCGCCACCACTGATTCTTTCATGGCCCGTGTGGCTTCCTGGAGGTTACGCGGCAGGACGCCGTTCGACTTATCCTGGTAGCCGCTCCCTTTCGTGGCCGCCACCCGCAGCGGCAGCCGGTGCCGGATGCCATACAACCCCGCCGCCAGGCAAGCCGCCATCGCGAGGTAGGGATTCGCATCGGACCCCACGACCCTCGTCTCCAGCCTCGTCGACGCGGCGCTTCCCGGCAAGGCCCTCAACGCCGTGGTGCGGTTGTCCACGGCCCAGGTCAGCGTCGTCGGCGCCCACGCGCCTTCCACCAGTCGTTTGTAGCTGTTCACGGTAGGCGCCAGCATCGGCAGGATATGCGGCAGACAAAAAAGCTGCCCCGCCATATATTGCTCCATCAACAAACTCATGCCCGTCGCGGTTCCCGGATCATGGAACAAATTTCCTTCGCCCGCCGAAGCTTTAGCGTAGGCTGGGCCTTCGCCCGCCGAAGCTTTAGCGAAGGCGGACCACAGACTCTGGTGCACATGCCCGCTGCAACCCGGTAACGTCTCGCTCACCTTCGCCATGAAGGTCGGCAGCACCCCATGCCGGTACGCGATCTCCTTCACGCCGGATTTAAACAGGACCGCGCGGTCGGCCGCCTCCAACGCATCCGAGTAAAGGATCGCCGCCTCGTATACGCCGGGCCCGGTCTCCGTATGCAGCCCTTCCAGCGGCACGCCGAATTGTTTCAAACCATCGAACAGCGCCTGGAAATAATCGCTGCGCTGCGAGGCCCGCAGGATGGAATAGCCAAACATTCCAGAAGTCAACGGTCTCAGCCCGTCAAAACTCCGCCGGGAGGGATCATCCGACGCCGCTATAAAATTGAACCACTCGAATTCCTGGGAAAATTGCGCGGCATAACCCGCCGCCGCGGCCTGGCCGATAATCGTCCTGAGCAATCCGCGCGGACAGACCGGCAGCGGTTCTCCGGCCGCCGTACGGAAATCGGCGAGGAAGAAGGGCAGGCCGCCCTCCCACGGCACGCGCCTGAAACTGCCCGCGTCCACAACCGCCAGCGCATCGGGATACCCGGTATGCCAGCCGGTGAACCCACCGTTGTCGTAGGCCTGGTCCCCCGCATCCCAGCCAAAGACCACATCACAGAACCCAAACCCTTTTTCTGCGATCGACCGGAACTTCTCCAGGCTGATCACCTTTCCGCGCAATATCCCGTCGATATCCGTGACCGCCAGTTTGACCTTTTCCGCCTTTAAGGCTTCCAGCTGATGGATCACATCAGCGATTGCTACCTGGTTGCTCATACGCGAGAAGGGGTTTGACGTTAAAATGAAACCAAATATAGGCCAGGCCGAGAACCGAGAAATAAATGGCCGCTAAAATAATATTGAGGCAGATCAGCGCAACCAGGCAGGCCAGCGCGACCACCAGCGCGATCACGGGCGTCGCGGGATACCCCGGCGTGCGGTACGGCCGCTCCAGCTCCGGCTCTTTCCGGCGCAGGGCCAGTACGGTCACCATGCCAAAGACATACAGCGTGACGGCGCCAAGGGTGGAAATAGTGATGATCTGATCGGTCTTTCCCGAGAGCAGGGCGATGATGCCCACCAGCATGTTGGCCAGCAGGGCGAACACCGGTGTCTTCCGGCGCGGGTGGATGCGGCCCAGGGCCGGCGGCAGATATCTGGCGCGCCCGAATTCCAGCGTCGCCCTTCCGGCGGCGAGGATGATCCCGTGGAAACTCGCGATCAACCCCATCAGGCCGATGGTGACCAGCAAATGATAGATGAGCCCGCTCGTCCCGGTGATCCTCGACAGCGCCAGCGGCAGGGGGCTGTCCGAAGCCGCCGCTCCCGGTGTGGGATATACGATCGCTTCCCAGCCGGCCACCCCGGTCGAAGCCAAAAAGACGATCACGCAAAGCACGATCAGCGTCGCCAGCGCGGATCCGAAACCCAACGGAATGTTGCGCCGCGGATTGACCGCCTCCTCCGCGACATTAGCGAGCCCTTCCAGCCCGAGGAAGAACCAGATCGCGAAGGGCACCGAAGCCCACACGCCCATCCAGCCATTCGGGAAGGCGTTTTGCGTTACGTGCCGCCAGGAGAAATGGGGGAACGCCACCCCGCAGAACAACAGCAGCTCAAAGACGGCGACCATCGTTACCGCCAGCTCGAAGCCGGCCGCCGCGCGAACGCCGTAGATATTGAGCGCCGTGAAGATCACGTAGGCGCCGACGCCGATCTGCCTGGCGCCAAGACCGGGAAAGAATAAGTGGAAATAAGCGCCGATGGCAGCCGCGATCGCCGGCGGCGCAAACAGGAACTCGATCAGTTGCGCGGCGCCGGCAACAAAACCCCAGTCCCTGTTGAGTCCCCGCGTCGCATAATCGAATACGCCGCCCGCCTTGGGTATCGCGCAGGCCAGCTCGGCATACGAGAACGTGAAGGTGACGTATAAGAGGACCGCGCCAAGCGTTGCGATCGCAAGCCCGAGGGTCCCGCCCTGCGGCAAGCCCAGGTTCCAGCCGAAATACATGCCGGAGATCACGTATCCCACGCCCAGGCCCCACAGCATCCACGGCCCGAGGCTTCGCGAAAGAGAAGTCATTCCCCAAGATACCGAATATTGTCGGGGAATGCGCCGCTGCGATCCGGCCCGTTATCTCATCGGCTGAACAGCCACATGAATTGATTCGAGTTGCCGCTGATCAGCAACCCGCCTCCATCCGTAATCGTCAGCGGCAGGGCGTAAGTATGCGTGGCCGGGAAGGCCGGCAGGTTGACCGAGATCGCAAGCCTGCCGATCCTGTGCCCCGCGGGAATGGTGACAGAATTACCCGGCATCGAATACAGACCGGCGGGCAACAACGTATAGCTCGTACCGTTCGCCGAATTGAAGGCGCCGAGCTGGGCAGTGTCGACGCTCACGGTGATCGTATACGCCTTATTCAGCACCTGCGGGCTCGCGATCACCAGCCCGACCGCGGTATCCGCGACCGGAGACCCGGCGGTATCCCCTTCGAAAGCAAAGGGGCCATAGTCGCCGTTGGCCGGACTAAGCCCGAATTCGATCAGCGGCGCCGTGTTGCTGACATCCATATAAGCGTTGTCTTTCAGACAGCCGGTCAGGCCGACGACGAAGGCGGGAATGCAAACAAAAATGAAAAGCTTTTTCCAGGACATATATGAGATGTTTTATGGTTGAGCCCAGAAAATGGGCGTATAGATATCGGCAGAGGTTTGGTTCTGCGCGTTTACGTTCGTGGGGTTCTGCGTGTATTCCGTTTCCGGGTAAAGCAATCGCTGGGGTATGGGGGCCCCCGGGGCGCCCTGCGAGGGCTGGGCGATAAAGGGATAACCCGTGCGGCGGTAGTCGCAATAGGCCTCCAGCCCGTCCGTGACGCATTCGGCTATCCACTTCTGATACAGGATAGTTTGCAGCTTGTTGGCGGAGCTGGCGAAATTGACGAGTCCGTTGGTCGTGCCCGCCATATAGCCGTCCGCCGCGGCAACGGCATTCGTAACACCCAGGAAATTGAACGAGGCTTCTACCCCCTGCTGGTACAAAGCCGCCGCGCTCCCGGCGCTGAGCAAGCCTCGCTGGACAGCCTCCGCCTGCATGAACAGCGACGTGGCGGCCAGCATGATCACGCCCGGCTGAGCGGGGCTCTTCAGAAGGGCCGGCCCAAAAGAGCTTGTATTGCTGGCGACGTTGAAGGTGTTGTTCCCCAACGGCTCTCCGCCGATCCCGCCCGCTCCGCTCTTGGCATAGTAATAGCCGACCCGCGGGTCGCCCGTGGAATCGAGGAAATCGATCATGACCTGGCTGGCGCAAAAGGAGTTGTTGTTCTGCGAACCGGGACCATAGTCGTTCCAGAAGGGATTTTGTTTCGTGGGCAGACTGGAGAACCCCGGTTGCACCAGCGCGTCCACCGTAAGAAAGCCGCTTCCCTGCTGCTCGATCTTCGCGATTTCGGCAGCGACATAGGTCTGATCGCCGTTGGGTACCTGCCGCAGCAGGATGCGCAGTTTTACCGTATTGGCGAATTGCTGCCATAAGGTCTTATTGCCGCCGAACATCACATCGGCGCTGTCATCGCCGGAGGGTTGCGACGCCGCGATTTCCGTCAACGCAGTGTCCAACTGCAGGATCAGGTCTTTGTAGATCGTCCCGGCGTCGTCATACGCCGGGGTCAGCGTGAGCAGCGGCTGCTCCGCCTGCGAGTAGGGGATATTTCCGAACTGGTCCACGAGATCCTGGAACAACATGACGCGCATCACCCTGGCCGCCCCCGGCAGGATCGAACCGGACGAACTGTTGCCGATCACAAAATTGAAATCGTAGATGTTGTGGTACAATGACCCCCAGATCCCGTCGCTGAAGTTGTTGTTCGGCTGGAAATCTTCCACTTCCTGCTGACTACCCGAGGAGGCCCATCCGTTGTTGCGTGAAAAATACTGCATCCACTCGTTCGCGTAATCATAATTGTCGGCGGCATTGTACAGGTTGACACCCGCCTTGTTGTTGACGTCCTCGACGAGGGCGCCTGCGAAGAAATCCTTCCCCTTGAGCTGGCTGCTTGGGGTCCCGTTCGGATCGTTGCTGTTCGTGTTCAGTTTTTTTGTACAGGAACCGGCCAAAAGCGATCCGCTGACGACGAAAAGGAAAAGCGTATTGTATTGTATTAACATAGTTGCTGCTTTTTGTTTTTAATGCGCGCAAAAGTTCGTCCTTGCGGACACGCCGTTTCCCGCGGCTAAAAAATGGTCGCCCGGATCGAAGCGCTGAGAATTCGGGTGGGCGGGGTCTGGTATTCTGTCGTATAACCCACCGCGTTTCCAGCGGCATTCGTGCTGAACTCGGGATCGCTGAGATTGTTGGTCTTTGGCCGCCACATGAAAAGATTCCTGCCGATCAGGCTGACGTCGAGCCGCTTCAGCACTTCCTGCTTGCCCAACATCCGGATGGGGACCTCATACGTGAGCGCCACCTCGCGCAACTTCCAGAAGTCGGCGCTGGTGACATACGGCATCCCCGCCTGGTTGTAGAAATTGGCCCACCAAAGGATGGGCGTCGGCAGACCCGCGAAACTGGTAACAGGTATATTGGTGTTGGGAACATACCCGTTCCCCGATTTGATCACCGAATTCGGGATGACGAAGGCCTGCCGGTTGGTGGCGTCGCCGGTATAGATCCCCGTAAAGTCCATCACGTTCCCCTCTTCGTTGAGGATCTTGGCGCCGCCCCTGTAGTCGAAGACGGCTTTCAGCGTCAGTCCCTTGTAGCTGACAGAAGGCGACAGGCCCAAAAAGTAGTGGTAGTTGGCATCCCCCGCATCGACGGGATTCGGGTTGAGGCTGGGCAGTCCCGATGCCGCATCCACGATGATCCTGCCTTTCGGGTCCCTCGCGAAATCCGTCACCTTGATCTGCGGATAGGATTTGCCCGCGATGGCGTAGATGCCGCCCAGGACCACCTGCCCGAAATTGATCTGGTCGAGCTCGGCGGCGCCGCCGGCTATATCGACCACCCTGGAATTCTGGTAGCTGAAATTGCCCGAGAGATCGAACCGGAAGTTGCGCGTGTGGAAAACGGGATTGAGGCTGAGGTCTACCTCCACGCCATAGTTGTTGATCTTTCCCGCATTCGTCAGGTATGCGGTGATACCCGTGGCCGTCGAAGCCTGCAAAGGAATGGTCTGGTTCGTGGACTGCTGGTCATAATAATTCACTTCCAGGTTGATCCTGTTCTTCAGCAAACCCAGTTGGAACCCGATCTCTTCGGACTGTGTCTTCTCCGGCTTCAGCCCGCTCTGCACCAGCGTGCCGTTCTGCGCGTAACCGTTGACATTGCCAAAGGGGAAGCCCGGGATCACCGCGGCCACGGGAGAGATCGCATAGGCGCCGAAATTGGGTTGCAGGTAGGTATATCCGCCCGGCACATTGTTGTTCTGCGTCCCGGCGCCGATATTGCCCATGACCCCAAGCCGGGTATACCCGTCCAGGCTGACATTACCGGTACCGGCATAGCCCAGCCGAACCTTCAGGAAACTGATCGTATTGCTGTTCTGCAGAAAATGCAGCCGGTCGCTCAGTACCGCACTCAGGTCGACGGACGGATAGCTGAAACTCCGGTTTCCCGGCGCGAGGATGGAAGTCCAGTCATTTCGGAAACTGCCATGCAGGAACAACCAGTTGTCATATCCGACGGTCAGATCGGCATAGGCGCTCTGGTCATATCGTTTATAGGAAAATACCACATCGGCGCTTCCATCGGAATGCAGGGTTTTGGAAGGAAAGGCCGGAATAAAATTGGCCCCGACCACGTTCTCGTAATAGATCTGGTTGGAATACCAGTCGCCCCAACTCGTGCGCACGCGGTAATTGCCGCCAACAACCAGGTTGAACTTGAAATTTCCATACTTTTTGATCGCCGTCAGGAAAACATCCGTGTTTTCATCGTCGTAGTGGGCCTTGACCGTTTCGCGCTGGACGCCCGGATTGTTCCCCGGAAAATTCGCCAGGCCGCCGTTGTTCCAGAGTCCCCCGCCGCTGGGGCCCAGCAGCCAGGACGGGAAGGTGATGCTGTCTATATAGGAAGGCGCGTTCTCCGACGTCCGGCTGTATCCCGTTCGTCCCGTCACGCTCAGCCAGTCGTTGATCTTATAGCTCAGGTTCACGTAGCTCAGCAACTGGTCCTGGCTGCTTTTCGAGCGCGAATGGAAAATATTCCACCAGGGGTTGGGCGCGTAGGCGTTGACAAAACCCTGGTTGTTCTGAAACAGGTTGATGTCTTTGATCGATTTCAGGTCGGTGCTCGCCAATTGATTCATGACGAGATAATAGACCGGCCGGTACTGGTAATACGAGTTCCCCGCGATATTGGTACTGACATTATAGAAGCTACCCCCGATCTGGGCCGTCAGCCTGCCCCAGGAGTAGTTCGCGTTGATCCGGCCGCCGTTGCGCTGGTACTTGTCGTACGGGACGATCCCCTGCTTTGTCGTATGATCGCCCGAAAAGTATACGCCGCCCCGCTTGCCCGCTACGCTGCCCGAGAGCTCATTCTGATCGCCGATCCCTGTCTGGAAGAAGTCCTTCCTGCCGTTGGGGACCGCCCGGAACGGGGTGAAATACCATTTCCCGTTCTGATCGACGCCGATGGGGATCTGGCTATCGTGGAAATCGAGCGAGTTATAGGCAATACCGTAGGATTCATTCTCGAAGGGCACCGTGTTGGCCGTTCCTGACAGCGGGTCCACAAAGTAAATAATACCTCCCGTTGCCGGGTTGACCGTGGAGCCTCCTTCGCCGCCGTACCCACTGTACTCGGTCTGCAACGACGGGAAATAGCTGATGCTCTCCGCGCTGACCGTATTCTGATAGGTCAGCGAGAATTTCCCTTTGCCCTTCCTGGTGGTGATCAGCATCACGCCGTTGGAGGCCGCCATGCCGTACAGGGCCGCGGCATTGGAACCCTTCAGGATGGTAATGTCTTCGATGTCATTGGGGTTGATGTTGGCGAGGTATTGCTGGTCCACGGGGATCCCGTCGACGACGATCAACGCCTCGTTGTTGCCCTCGATGCTCCTGCTCCCCCTGAACGTGACCTTCACCTGCGGGTTCACCCCGTTGTCTGCCAGCCGGATATCCACCCCGGACACCTTGGCCGCGAGACCGGTCGCCGGATTTACCACAGCCGCCTGGTTGAGCTCCGCCGTCTTGATCTGAGCCGTGGCATACCCAAGCTCCCTCGCCTGCCGGCGAATACCCAACGCCGTTGTGACGACCACTTCCGATAAATTCTGTGAAACGCGCGTGACGACGACATTCGCCAGGGCGCCGGATACCGGGACCGCCACCTCTTTCCTGGCAACGCCCGAAGCGGTGATCACCAGGAAATCCCCCGGCGAGGCCTTTATCCTGAAATTCCCGTCCGCATCGGCGACCGAAGTGACCTTCGATCCCCTGACCTGCACGGTGGCATAAGAAACGGGGGCCCCTGCATCATCGACGATCTTGCCGGCGACCTCCCTGACCTGGGCGCTCGCGGAAACGACCAGGCCCAGCCAAATACTCAATAGGAGCAACAATTTTCGCATAGTTGACAGTTTTATTAAATGAAGTGAAACGAAAGCCCCTGTGTGTAGATGTTAAGAGATCTGCGTCGGTACCGAAGGAGTAAACAATTCCGGTAAGACAACAAAATCGACCGGATGTATATCGGGAACGCCGGGTTTGTAACTGAAGCTGGAAAATTAAAGTCCGAAGCAAGGAAACCCAGGACTAAAAAAAAGCAGGTGGTAGAAACCACCTGCGGGTCACATGAGAAAACTTCTAGAGACAGCTGTACAAAACCGGGGAGCTGCCTCTAAAAAATATATTCCCCCGGGGGAAATTCGTTGACAAATTAGTCGCCCCAAAATAAATACATTTTCGCGGCAGTGACGAACAAACTAACTCAAACGGGAAATTTCCTTTCCAAAAGGCCGTTTTCGGCTGACCAATGGCCGGGATGACCAATGGGCGACCAACCACTCACCACGCGTGAGCGCTTTTACAATAAATTAACTTTTTTATTACATTACAATTGAATTACTTTCCGTTATTCCGATTCTACTACCATCCAACGAACTTTTCCCGATTCTTTAACACAACCGATCAGGCCGCTAAAAGGCCTAACGCTGCTATGAACCATCACTCGGTCCTGCGCGACGGGACAGTCCGATTAATAGGCATACCTGCTTTGGGCGTGCTTATCCCCAACCTCTCCGGGTTGATCACCAACCGCCATTATAAGTCTATTGAATTAGTAGGCAACTATTTATACTTTATAACGGTCCTTTTTCTCGTCTGGGAAGGCAATATCCGTCTGATGTATTTTGTCCGTGAAAAATATCCCTGGACCCGCGGAGCGTATCACAAGATCATCATCGCCCTCTTCCTGGTGAACGTCATTTATTCTGCGGTCATTTCCGCCCTCTTGCTCAAAGCCTGGCGCCTTTGGTCGCGGGAATCGCAGGACGACAACGCGCCGCTCGTCAATGCGGTCTTCCTGATCGTCATCGCGGCCTGCTTCATCGCCAATATCTACGAGATCTTTTTCCTTAACAGGGAAAAAGAGCAGAACGAGTCGCGCGTGGAACAATTGAACATCGCCAAGGTTCAGGCGGAACTCGAGGCCCTGAAGAACCAGATCGATCCGCATTTTATCTTCAATTCCCTCAACACCCTGTCCTTCCTGATCACCCGGGACCCCAAAAGCGCCCGCCGGTACAACGACACGCTCGCGCTCGTGTATCGCTATATCCTTGGCAACCGCGACAGGGACCTCGTCCTGCTGCGGGAAGAGATCGATTTTATCGGTAACTATTTTTACCTGTTGAAGATCCGGTTCGCGGAAGCGATCAGCATGGTCATCGAGATCACCGACCTGTCGTCGGAAAATTTCCTCATTCCCCCGATCTCGATGCAGACGTTGATCGAGAACGCCATTAAGCACAACGAGTTCAGCGAGGCCACGCCCCTGACCATCTCAGTATCGATCTCGTCGGATTACGTCATCGTGAGCAATATCATGAAACGCGTGACCGGGCCGCAGTCCAGTTCCAAGATCGGGCTTCGCAACCTCGACAACAGGTACAAGCTCATCACGAAACGCAACATCATCATCGAAAATAATTTTGAATCCTTTACTGTGAAATTACCGATCATCCGATTCTGACAACATTACCGGAAAAAATTGCAACATTTGTCCCGATCAAACGTCATATTAGATCAACAAAACGACCTCCGATGAAAGTCCTGATCGTTGAAGATGAACATCCCGCGTTTTGCAACCTGGCAGAAGAATTGCATGTCCTGGACGAGAATATCGAAGTAGTGGCCGGTTGCGCCACGGTGGAGGAGTCCGTTCGCTGGCTGCACGCCAATCCACAGCCCGATCTGATCTTTATGGATGTCCAGCTCTCGGACGGCCTTTCTTTCAACATCTTCAAAACTGGAAAAGTCACCTGCCCCGTCATCTTTACGACCGCTTATAATAAATATCTCACCGAAGCATTTCAGTTCAGCAGCATCGATTACCTGCTCAAACCCATCAGCCATGACCGGCTCTGCAACGCCATCCAGAAATACCATACGCTTCGGGCGCATTTCGTGGGCGCGCAGGAACACGGCGATCATCCCGCTATCGCAGAATTCACGGGCAGGCAAGACCGCAAACGCTCCCGCATCCTCGTCCGGAAGGGGGCGGAATTCCAGACGGTCCGCATCGAAGACGCCGGCTATTTCTTCACGGAACACAAGCTCATCTTCCTCGTCGACAAGGAGAACAGGAAATACATGGCCGAAAAGAGCAACCTGAGCGAACTGGAGGAAGAGCTCGATCGCAACCTTTTCTATCGCGCCAACCGGAAATACATTATCAACGCTAATTATATCAAGCGCTTCAAACCCCTTGAAAAGAGCAAGATCAGCGTCGAACTCACCTTGCCCGTCAACGAGGAGATCATCATCAGCCAGGAAAACTCCGCTTCCTTTAAAAAGTGGATCGGCGAAAGTTAGGAAAGATCGCCGGCGAAAGCCGCCAAAGACGGCCGCCGAAAGCTAGAAATGCAGGTAGAACGCAGTCCCGACACCTTCGACCGACTGCACCTGGATATTTCCTTTGTGGAGCAACAGGATCTGTTTGCACAGGCTCAGCCCGATGCCGCTCCCGTTCTTTTTGGTGCTGAAGAAAGGGATAAAGATATTTTCCATCACTTCGGGCGACATGCCCATGCCGTTGTCCGCCACCTTGATCACCGGCCTGCCACTGCCCGCCGCGTTCGCCGAAAGCGTGATCTGCGGTTGCGCGCGGTCCTTCACCGCCTCGATGGCATTCACCACGAGATTGATCAGCACCTGCTCGATCAGGTTGGTGTCCGCCTCGAGGGAAAGGTCGGGATCGATCAGCAGGATCTCAAGTTCGATACGCTTTTGATCCAGCGTGGGTTGCATCAAATGATGCAGATTTTCGAACAGGTCGCGGGCGAACACCTTTTTCAGGTTCAGCGTAGTGATCTTGTTGAGGTTCCGATAGGTTTCGGCAAATTTCAGCAAGCCTTCGCTGCGCCGCCGGATCGTCCCGATGCCCAACTCCAGGTCTTCGAAGGCGCCGGGCTGGTCTTCCAGCATCGTCGAGGTCTCCTGCAGGCGGTGCAACATCGTCTCCGCCAGCGAGGAGATCGGCGCGACGGAATTCATGATCTCATGCGTCATGACGCTGAGCAGCTTTTGCCACGCCTTTGCCTCGGTCTCGTCCAGGGCTTCGTTCACGTCCTGGAAAGCGATCAGCTTGTATACCCGGCTGTCGGTCTGAAAGGCCGTCGCCGCCATGAGGGTCTTGAAAACGTTCTTGTCCTTCGTCAGCGTGATGATCTTGCTGTCGCCCGGCCGCAGGTTGAGGATCTCCTGGTAAAGGGCCGCATCCCTGCGCTCCAGGCTCGATATCGTTTTCAGATAAGGTACGCCCAGCATGTTCTTGAAGGACTCGTTCATCCACCCGATCTCCCCGCTCCTGTGTTCGTAGGAAAGAATGCCCGTGTTCACGAGCTCGAGGATCTTTTGCAGGTACTGGTACTGCGTCTCCTTCTCCCGGCTGATCAGCTTGAAGGTCGAATTGATCTCGTTGAAGCCTTGCCGCAGCGACTGCAGTTCCACCGGGGCTTCCTTGACGTCGAAATACCGCGAGAAATCCCGGTAGTGGATCGATTCCACGAACTGCTCCACCTCCAGCTGCGCCTTGCGGTGGAAATTGTAAAAATCCACCAATTGCAGGCTGATGATCAGCAGCAGGAAAACAAGATAGGGGTACTCGCCCCGGATCAACAGGTAAGAGGCCCCGGTGAGGGTGACAAAGAGGGCCGCGACCCGCAGCAATATCCTTTCCTGGTAACGTTTGAATACCATCTAAATATCATATTTACTCAATCGCCTGTAAAGCGCCGTCCGCGTCAGACCCAGTTCCTTGGCCGCCTTCGAAATATTGCCGTTGTGCTTTTCGATGACCTTGAGGATCGCATTCTTCTCGATCGTACTGAGCTTGAGCTCCTGCGGCTCGTCCGTCTGCACGGGCGCCGATTCGATGGGCGAAAAGATCAGGTCCTTGGCCTGCAGGACGTCCCCCTCGGCCATGATGACGGCCCGCTCGATCGTATATTGAAGCTCGCGGACGTTGCCGGGGAAATGATAGGACTTCAGCTTTTCCGCCGCGCGCGCGTCGAAATCATGCTGCGGCTTCATGTATTTGTTCGTATATATCTTGTCGAAATGCCGGGCCAGCAACAGGATGTCATCCTCCCTTTTCCGCAACGGCGGCACCATGATCTCGACCGTATTGATGCGGTAGATCAGGTCCTTCCGGAACCGGTTTTCGTTGGCCAGCTCGGCAAGCGGCACATTCGTCGCGCAGATCAGCCGGATGTCGATCGGCGCGGCCTGGTTCGAACCCAGCCGGGTGACCTGACGGTTCTGCAACACCGACAGCAGCTTTGCCTGCTGGTGCAACGAGATATTGCCGATCTCGTCGAGGAACAGCGTGCCGCCGTTCCCGGCTTCAAAACGGCCCATCCTGTCCTCCCGCGCATCGGTAAACGCGCCTTTCTTGTGCCCGAACAACTCGCTTTCGAAGAGGGTTTCGGTCAAAGCCCCCACGTCCACCTTGATATAAGGCTTTTCCGCCCGCAGGGAATGTTGATGTATTGCCTTGGCGATCAAATCCTTACCCGTTCCGTTCTCGCCCAGGATCAGGATGTTGGCGTCCGTGGGCCCTATCTTTTGGACCTTGAAGAACACGTCCCGCATGATCTCCGACTCGCCCAGCAGTTCTGTCCCGATCACCGAATCCATGTCGGCGCCTGCCTTTTTCGGGTCGTTCCGCCTCAACGCTTCCTTGATCGTCGCGATCAGCCGTTCGTTGTGCCAGGGCTTCACCACAAAATCGCTGGCGCCCTCCTTTAAGGACCTGACCGCCAAGTCGATGTCTCCATATGCCGTGATCATGATCACCGCCGCGGCAGACCCGAATTCCTTGATCTTCCGCAGCCAGAACAGCCCTTCGTTACCCGTATTGATCGAGCTGTTGAAATTCATATCCAGCAGGATCAGGTCAAAGCTGCGTTTGGACAAGATCGACCGCATGTTCTCCGGATTCTTCTCCGTGACCACGTCCGCCGCTTCCGTTTTTAACAATAATCTAACAGCCGTCAGCACATCCGGATCGTCATCGATGACCAATATCGAGGCATTCTTGAGATTCATAAAAAATATAAAGTTTTAGATGCAACGTCCGAACACTACAAGCATACCTTAAATGTAAACTTATGGCAATTAAATTTTTACGCAAATTCGGTAAAAAGGGCGACTGTATCAAAACCGGACAGTTCTTGTATCAAAAATGAACTATACCGGCTCCATTTCGGCTATAATAAATTGTAAATCATCCATCTCGCATTCTGGCATGTTGTTGATAGATTAGCGATTGGAATTTTCTCATGTGTGTAATTCTCCCGGTATCTTTATATCGGGAGATTTTAAACCGAAATCAACAAAACATAAAAAATCTGTAATTGTGGTAGACATTGCTAGACCTAAAAAGAAATGGGGGGCGAAACGGTTGATGACGATCGGGGGGATACTGGCCCTGGTGCTGCTGATTTTCTCTGCTTTTTATTTTACGCGCGGCGGGAACAAACTGAACGTCGATCTCGACCGCATCACCATAAGCGAAGTAAAGCAGGACAAGTTCAAGGAATCCATCCCGGTCAACGGCACGGTCATGCCGCTGCATACCTTGTATATCAACACGACCGACGGCGGCACGGTGGAGGATCGTTACGTGGAAGACGGAGCGATCCTGAAAAAGGGCGACCCGATCCTGAAACTCGGCAATATAGAGGTCGAGTATAATATGGCCAACCAGGCGAACACGGTTTCGCAGACCCTGGCCTCGATCCAGCTGGCCAAGGTCAACGCCGAGCAGAATTCGGTGTCGAAATTGAACACGATGGCCGACTACATGCAACAATTCGCCGAAGCCGAGCGAATATATAATGTGGACAAGAAATTATATGCCGCGCATGTCATCGGTTCGCAGGAATACCAGACGGCCGTGAACAACTACACCTACCTGAAACAAAAGGTGGACCTGCAGCGGCAGATCCTGCACCAGGACACGCTGTCCCGCGAGGCGCAGGAGAAACAGGATCAGGAATCCTACCAGCGCGCGCAGGCGACGCTGAAGATCATGCAGGAAAAGGTGAACAGCCTGATCGTCCGGGCGCCCATCAACGGACAGATCACCTCGCTGGACGCCGAGATCGGCCAGACCAAGACGCCGGGCTATGCCCTGGCCCAGATCGACGAGCTGGACGGCTTCAAGGTCAGGTTGCAGGACGTGGACGAACACTATATCAACCGCGTCTTCACCGGCCAGACGGGGACCTTTGACTATAACGGCCAGACCTATACCCTGAAGATCACGCAGGTGTTCGCCGCGATCGTCAACAGCAGGTTCCAGGTCGACATGCATTTCGTCGGAAAAGTTCCCGACGGGCTCCGCAAGGGCCAGACCCTGCAGGTGACACTGGCGCTAAGCGATGAGCGCACGTCCATCCTCGTCCCCAAGGGTGGCTTCTTCCAGCAAACCGGCGGGAACTGGATCTTCAAGGTCAGCGACGATGGTACGCGGGCCTACAAGGTGGATATCCAGTTGGGCCAGCAGAACCCCGACTATTATGAGGTCCTGAGCGGCCTGAAGCCGGGCGACAAGGTCATCACTTCCAGCTATGAGAATTATACGAATATGCAGGAACTGGTCTTAAAAAAATAATGTAACATCCGGCATGCATTTGCCGTCAAAAGGTTGATAAAACACTCGTTATGAAAAGTAAATTCCTGTACGCCCTGGGCCTGCTGCTTTGCCTGAGCACCGTGGCCTCCTCCAACGACTGCGCCAGCCTCTGGTGCCGCGCCACCGGGAAATCGGGGCCCCGGCATGACACGGTTAAACGGGAAGCGGCCAGGCACGGGTCCGCGGTACCCGAACCGGCTCCGGCGCAGGAAAATCACGTTTTCCTTCATACCTTCATCAAATTGCTATATATCTAAATTCAACGCATCACTTAAACAGCTCTCACTATGATCAAGATTACGGAACTCCAAAAAACCTACCGCACGGAAGAGGTGGAAACGATCGCCCTCAATAAGCTCAGCTTCGAGGTAAAGGAAGGCGAGTTCGTTTCCGTTATGGGCCCGTCAGGCTGCGGCAAATCGACGCTCCTGAACATCCTCGGCCTGCTCGACGATCCCGATGGCGGCAGCTTTTTGTTCAACGGCACGGAAGTCGCCCACTTCAACGAAAGGAAACGTGCCGACCTCCGCAAGCGGAATATCGGCTTCGTGTTCCAGAGTTTCAACCTGATCGATGAGCTGACCGTTTTCGAGAATGTCGAATTACCCCTCATTTACCTCGGCGTAAAAGGTCCCGAAAGGAAACAACGCGTCGAAGTCGTCCTCGACAAGATGCAGATCATGCACCGCCGCAACCACTACCCACAACAATTGTCCGGCGGTCAGCAACAGCGCGTCGCCGTCGCCCGGGCCGTCGTCAACAATCCGAAGCTGATCCTGGCGGACGAACCGACCGGTAACCTCGACTCGTCGAACGGCAACGAGGTCATGCAATTGCTGACCGACCTCAACGAGCAGGGGACGACGATCATTATGGTAACGCACTCCGAACACGATTCCCGCTACAGCCACCGCATCATTCGCATGCTGGACGGCCAGACGGTGACGGAGAATATCCTGGTGTAACGACGGGGTCGTACAGCACCGGAAGATAACACTACACATAAGACAGATCGAAACAACTGGCCGCCGGCGGTCATAAATATCTGCTATGCTCAAAAATTATCTCAGGATTGCTGTGCGCAATCTGGCGAAATACAAGTTCATTTCGTTTATCAACCTTTTTGGCCTCACGGTCGGCATCACCTGCTGCCTGCTCATCCTGACCTATATCCTCCACGAGACCAGCTACGACCGGTACAACAGCAAGGCCGACCGCATCTGGCGCGTCACCCGGAGTTTCAACGACCCCAACGGCGTGGTGTCCCTGCACCTCGGGACCGTAGCCCCGCCTTTCGGACCCCTGCTGCGTCACGACTTCCCGGATATCCAGAAAATGACGCGGGTGCTCCAGGACGACCGCACCCCAATGCGCTACGAGGACAAGATCTTCAATGAAGACAACATGTATTTTGCCGATACCAATTTCGTCGACATTTTCGACGTAAAGTTCCTGGCAGGCAATCCAAAGACCGCACTGACCGAACCCAACTCCATCGTGCTCACGCCGGACGTGGCACATAAATATTTTGGCGACGCCGATCCGATGAACAAGGTCATCCGCATGGATAACCAGCTCAATTTCAAGGTCACCGGGATCTTCACGCCTTTCCCGTCGGCCGCGCACTTCCATCCGGCGACGCTCCTGTCCTTTTCCACACTCGAAGACTCCGCGGTCTACGGCAAGAAACAACTGGAGACCAATTACGGCAACAACTCTTTTTTCACCTATATCCTGCTGCCGAAGGACTACCCGGTCAAAAGCATGGAAGCCCGGTTCCCCGCCTTCCTCGACAGGCATATCAGCTTTAAGGGCGCCCCGCCCGGATACCTGCCGCACCAGGGGACCAAATTGTACCTCCAGCCGCTGACCAGCATCCATCTTCACTCGCACCTCGACAGCGAGGCGGAGCAGAACGGCGATGCGGGCAGGGTAAGGACCTTCGGCGCCATCGCGCTCTTCATCCTCCTGATCGCCTGTATCAATTATATGAACCTTTCCACCGCCCGGTCCTCGCTCAGGGCCAGGGAGATCGGCATCCGTAAGGTATCCGGCGCCCTGCGCCGGGAGATCGTCGTGCAATTCCTCAGCGAGTCGGTATTGATCTCCTATATCGGGCTGATCCTGGCCGCCGGTCTGACATGGCTTACGCTTCCGGCGCTGGATTCCATCACCGGTCTGTCGTTGTCGGCGGAAACGCTGTTGCAACCGGCCGTCCTCATCCCTGTTTGCCTGACGCCGTTATTGGTCGGGATCCTTTCGGGCCTTTACCCGGCGATCTTCCTTTCTTCCTTCCAGCCCTCGAAGGTACTAAAGGGCCTGTTTAAGGCAGGCGGCGGCAACATTTCCTTCCGCAAGGTCCTTGTCGTATTCCAGTTTGCGATCTCGATCGTCCTGCTCATCAGCACGGCCATCGTGTTTCAGCAACTGCATTATATGGAAAACACGTCCCTGGGATTCAACAAAGACCAGATCGTCACCCTGCCATACAATAGCGGCCTCGACAAGACCTACGAGTCCTTTCGGACCCGTGTCCTCCAGGACCCGCATATCCGCGCCATCACGAGGTCCAGCCGGATCCCCAGCGGCCGCCTGCTGGATTCACAGGGTGCCTCCACCGAAAGCGGCGATTCGCTGCGGCCGGTTACCACTACCATAAAAGTTGTTACGGTGGACCAGGATTTTCTTTCGACGTATGGGATCCCGATTGCCGCCGGCCGCGACTATTCCCGTGCCTATGGCACGGATACGACCAATTTTATTCTGAATGTGGACGCCACCCGATCGCTGGGTGTCAGTCGCCCGGGCGACATGATCGGGCGGAATTTCAGCGATGGCAATACAAAGGGAAAGATCGTCGGCGTCATGAAGGATTTCAACTTCGAGTCCCTTCGGCAGCCGATCGTTCCCATGATCCTGACCCTCCCCGCTCCCAGCCGCCCCGCGAGTAATTATTTCGCCAATATCTCGGTCAAACTCGCCGGCGACAATATGGACATCGCGAAGGCCATCGACCGGCTCGGGGAGACCTGGAAGACTTACCTCCCCGAAGTTCCTTTCGAGTACAATTTCCTGGACGCACGTTTCGCGAAACTCTACCAGTCAGAGCAAAGACAGGGCCAGCTGTTTACCGTATTTTCGGCCATCGCCATCTTCATCGCCTGCCTGGGTCTTTTCGGGCTGTCCGCCTTTTCCATTTCCCAACGCATCAAGGAGATCGGCATCCGCAAGGTGCTTGGTGCGGGAACGGGTACCATCGTCTGGCTGCTGTCGATCGACTTTCTCGGCCTGGTCGGCCTCGCCGCCATCCTGGGTTTTCTGTTCGCCTGGTACTTCATGGATCATTGGCTTCGCGATTTCGCGTACCATATTTCCATCCAATGGTGGATCTTTCTGGCGGCGGGCGTCGTGGCCGCCTTCATCGCACTGGCCACGATCAGTTTCCAGGCCGTGCGCGCCGCATTGGCGAACCCCGTGAACTCGCTGCGAAATGAATAAATTCGTGGATGGCATGGCCAATACCATCAGGCGTCTTCGGATCGAATCATCATAACAAAACCTTATGCTCGCCAATTATCTTAAAGCCTATTTGCGCAACCTGTGGAAGAACAGGACCTACACGTTTCTCAATATCATCGGCCTGGCGGTCGGAATTTCCTGCTCGACCCTCATCTTCCTGTGGATCGAGGACGAGTTCACCTGGGACCACCAGTTTACCAAACTGGCACAGTTGTACCAGATCGAAGGCAATCAAACCTACGGCGGCACCACGTATACCTTCGCCGCCACTCCCGGCCCGCTTGCTCCAAGCATGAAGACAGACATCCCGGCGATCGCGGGTACCAGCCGCCTGACCTGGCCGAACCGCAGCCTCTTCAGCGCCGACAACAAGCCGATCTATGAAGAAGGCCAGTATTGCGACCCCGGCTTTTTGTCGATGTTCAACCTCGATTTTGTCGAAGGCAATCCCGCCACTGCGCTCAGCGGCATCCATTCCCTCGTCATCAACCAGGAAATGGCCCGGGCGTTCTTCGGCGACGCCGACCCGCTCGGCAGGACCCTCAGGATGGACAACGCGGACCCGTATACGATCACCGGGGTCTTCAGGGACCTCCCGGAAAACACCAGCTTCCACTTCCACTGGCTGGGCAATTACCAGGCATTTTATCAGAAGAACCAGTGGCTCCAGTATTGGGGCAGCAACGGCCTGATGACCTTTGTCGAACTGAAACCCTCCGCGAGCCTTGCCGCCATCAACAATACGCTGAAGGATTATGTCCAGCAAAAAGCGCCGGGTGCCGTCATGAAGCCTTTTCTTTTCCCGGTGAGCGAACTGCGGCTCTACGGTTCCTTCAAGAACGGCAAACAGGACGCCTCGAACGGCCGGATCCAGTACGTGCGCATTTTCACGCTGATCGCCTGGATCATCCTGATCATCGCCTGTATCAATTTCATGAACCTCGCCACCGCCAGTTCGGAGAAACGTTCCCGCGAAGTCGGTGTCCGCAAGGTGCTGGGCGCGGGGAGGTCCAGGCTGGTCGGGCAGTTCATCGGGGAATCCATCCTCATGTCCTTCCTTGCCGTCCTTGTCTCGGTCGGCCTCACTTTCCTCGCGCTTGGCCCCTTCAACGAACTCGTGGATAAGAATTTGTCCGTCCGCCTGTTCGATCCCCGCCATTTCCTCGCCCTGCTGGCGATCGGCGGGGTGTGCGGCCTCCTGGCCGGGTCCTACCCCTCTTTTTACCTTTCTTCCTTTAACCCCGTGAACGTACTGAAGGGCCTGAAGCTGAAGACGGCCGGCGGCGCCGTCCTGATCCGGAAAGGCCTCGTCATCCTCCAGTTTGCCACTTCCATCGTCTTTATCGTCACCACGATCGTCATTTACCGGCAGCTGCAATATGTCCAGCACCGCAAGCTGGGGTTCGAAAAGGAAGGGCTGCTCTATATGAAGCTCCAGGGCAAGATGGGCGAACATTTCGAAGCCATTCGCAACGACCTCATCCACACCGGGTACGTAAAGGACGCGACGCTGAGCAGCAGTCCCATGCTGACCCTGTACAGCAATACCGGCGATTTCGAGTGGCCCGGCAAAGACCCGAACAAACAGGTCCTCGTCACGGTCGAGAGCGCCTCCCCCGAATACGTCTCCACGATGGGCATGCAACTTGCGGCGGGGCGGGACTTTCATGAGGTCGCCGCGCAGGACAGCAACAGCGTCATCATCAACGAAAGCTTCGCGCATATCATCAGCAGGGACGGCGTTGTCGGCAGCCTGATCACGCGCAATAACGGCCAGGAAAAATACCGCGTCGTCGGGGTCGTAAAAGACTTTGTCTACAACAACATGTACCAGAGCGCCGCGCCACTGATCGTCTTTTGCGATCCTTCGAACACCGGTATCCTCAGCGTGCGCCTGAAGGCGGACGCCAACATTCCTAAAGCCATCGCGGCCACCGGGAATGTCATCAAAGCGAGCAACCCCGGCTACCCCTTCGAGTACAAATTCCTGAACGAGGACTTCGAGAATCAATTCAAGACGGAAACCTTGACGGGCCGCCTTTCCGCCGTCTTCGCCGCCCTCGCGGTCTTTATTTCCTGTCTCGGCCTCTTCGGGCTCGCGGGTTATGCGGCCGAAAGAAGGACAAAGGAGATCGGCGTCCGCAAGGTGCTGGGCGCCTCGGTTCCGCTCCTGACTGGCCTGTTGTCCTTCGACTTCATTAAACTGGTCCTGCTCGCCTGTCTCATCGCCTTCCCCGTCGCGTGGTGGATCATGCACAATTGGCTGAACAATTACGCCTATCGCGCCGGGATCGACTATTGGACCATTTTTGCCGTCGCCGGCGGGGGCGCGATCGCCATCGCGCTGCTGACCGTGAGCTATATCACGATCAGGGCATCGCTGGCCAACCCGATCAGGAGTCTGCGGACGGAATGAACGAAACAACGACCCAACGCTTTCACCATGCTAAGAAATCACCTCAAACTCGCCTGGCGCGGCCTGCTCAAAAGACCGGGATATTCGGCGCTGAACATCCTCGGCCTCTCGGTCGGGATCACCTGCTGTCTGCTGATCTTCCATTACGTCGCCTACGAACGCAGCTACGACCGCTTCCAGCCAAACGCTTCCCGGGTGGTCCGGCTGCGCATGGACAGTTACCAGCAGGGCCGGCTGGCCTGGCAATCCGCGACGGTCTACCCCGCGATCGCTCCGGCGATGAAAGCGGACTTCCCCGAAGTCGAAAAATACGGCCGGCTGATCGACGCGAACATCCTGATGACCAATACGGAGAGGAACATCAAATTCAATGAGGACAAAGGATATTACGCCGACCCGTCGATGCTGGACATGCTTGGCATCCGCCTGCAGGAAGGAGACCCCGTCACGGCGCTGGACGGGCCGGACAAGATCATCCTCTCCGCCTCTACCGCCCGGAAATATTTCGGGAACGCGGATCCGCTGGGAAAGCGCCTGAAGGGACTGGAACGCGGGGCCACCGAAAACTACCAGGTCACCGGCGTCTTTCGCGACTATCCCGCGAATTCGCACCTGATCATCAACGATATGGTCTCCTACTCGACGCTGGGCAAGATCGTGCGTACGCAATGGAAGGATTCGACGAACCCTACCGAAACATCCTGGGGCTGGTATGATTACTATGACTATCTGCAGCTCAAACCGGGCACGGACTGGCGCGCCCTGCAGGCCAAGCTGCCCGCATTTTGCGACCGGCACCTAAATAACCGGGATTGGGAAAAGAAGAACAACGTCCGCACCGCGCTTTACCTGATCCCCATGAGCGATATCCACCTGTACTCCAACTATAACCAGGAGGCCGAGGTCAATGGCAACGGAAAGGCGGTCGGGTTCCTTTTCCTGATCTCCTTTCTGATCATCACGATCGCCTGGGTCAACTATACCAATCTTGCAACCGCCCGTTCCCTCGAAAGGGCGAAGGAAGTGGGGCTGAGAAAAGTGCTAGGCGCCATCCGGTTCGATCTCGTCCTGCAATTCCTGACCGAGAGCCTGCTGCTGAACACCCTCTCCCTCGCACTCGCAACAGGGGCGGCATTTCTGCTGGCGCCCTCCTTCGCCGAACTGGTAGGCAGCGATGCCGGCGCTTTCTCGTTGCCGCCGGCCTACTGGCTTGGATTCCTCGGCATCTTTTTCCTCGGCTCGTTTTTATCCGGCATTTACCCCGCCTTCATCCTGTCCGGCTATGACCCGATCACCGTACTGAAGGGTATGTTCCGGAACAGCGCACGTGGCCAGGTCCTTCGCAAGAGCCTGATCATCGGCCAATTCGCGGTTTCCGTCATCCTGATCACCGGTACCATCCTGATCTACCGCCAGGTGCAGTATATGCGACGCCAGCAGCTCGGCGCCAATATCAACCAGACACTCGTGCTGAACGGGGCGGAGTCGGTGCAGGACTCCACCTACCGGGGGATTTTCCAACCCTTTAAAACGGCGCTGTTGCGCGAGCCGGCCATCCGCTCGGTCACCGCTTCTTCCAACGTCATGGGACAGGAAATTTACTGGACCAACAGCATCCGGCGGCTGGAAGGCCCGGCGCTGACCAACACGGTGTACATTCTTGGCATCGACTATGACTTCCTCCCGGCCTACGGCCTACGCCTCGTCGCGGGCCGCAATTTCTCGCCGAAATTCGGCACCGACAAAAAAGCGATCCTGCTGAATGAAACGGCGGCGGCGCTGTTCGGCTTCAAAAGCCCGGCGGATGCCCTTGGAAAGAAACTCGATTTCCGCGACACCAGCACCGTCATCGGTGTCATCGCCGATTACCATCAACAGGGGCTCCGCCAGGCGATCAATCCCATGCTGGTCTGCCTCGTGCCGGATGTCAGC
>DATNBP010000251.1:0-9721 GCA_035572015.1 Puia sp.
TTGCGCCGGCCCTCGGCCCTCGTGCGGCTGCGTTTGGTAAAGAAACTGACGGTGATGGGTATCATGGAATAGACACAAGGCGTGAGCAGGGCCAAAAGCCCGCCACCGAAGGCGGCGAGGAATATCCATAAGAGCGAGCGCCCCGCGATGCCTGTATTACCGGACGGCGCCGGTCCCGCGGAGACCGGGGGCGTCACAAATGCCTTAAAGTCATATTCACCCGACAGGTAGGTGCCGGCATGAAGATATGAATAGGCAATCTTGCCTTTTATCGTGACCTGAGCGGTGTCATGAACTACGAAACGCTGGCGCCACCGGAGCGTGCCGGTGGCGTATCGAACGGGCCCGCCCATAGTTGTGTCCCTTGCCTCGATGACCGCGCCGGACTCTATGGGGTCGCCAACCGCCCGGACGGACAGGGGGAAGTAGAAGCTGATGCCGGAATAGAAACTGGTGTCCTTGTCCGTCCGCAGCCCATACAACCGGGTGCTGTCCGCGATGCGCGCCATCACCACCAGATCGACGCTGCTGTCCGTTACCCGGTTGATGGCTACCCGGAACCGGACGAGCGAATCGTTCTGGGCGGTAGCCAGCCGGGCGCTCAGCAGTAGGACAACCAGGCAGGGGAATCTCAGCATCATTCTGTACATGATAAAAGTATTGGCGGGCGTTTGGCCGCGGCGCTATGGAAGCGCGACGGAAAAGGATTGATTCGACGGCGGCAGGCATTCGTGGTCATTGCAGACCATAAAGTCGACCGAACCGCCAATGTTCGTTCTTACGGGCTTTTTCAGCGTGATCTTCTGTACAAAGTCGACCTTGTTGCTGAATTGCTTTACATCGACGCCGAATAGTTTTTCAAAATGCTGGTCCAGCTTTCCCACCTCCACCGGCTTGCCCACCAGGGTAACCAGGGGATTGGCCGAAAAGGTAATGGTTGTCGGCACGGGTCCGCCGTCGGGGGTGGTTTGTGAATACGTATGCCAACCCGCGTCAATGACGCCGGTCAGATGAATCTCGTAGGTCGTGGCATTCAATTTTTTTGCGGTAAAGGACCAGTGGACGGGGTTCTGGACCTGGCCAAGCAACGATGTCGCCGGGGCGACAATTCCGGCCAACAACAAAATCATAAGGGCTTTCATGCGATCGTTCATTTAAAATGTGAATGTGAATCAGTTTTCGGGAACGACCGGCCTGCTTAACCTCGGAATTGACCGGTAATAGTGGAAGACGGTATCGGTGGAATAATAGTGCGGCTTGACGGGCTCCTCTCCTACCAGGTCGGTACTGAGGTATTTTTTATTGCTGTCAGCCAGCAACGTGACCACGGTTGCGCCGGGTCCGAGGCGGTCGGCCAACTGGATCGCACCGATCACATTGGCCCCTGACGAAATGCCGACCGCAAGCCCAAGCTGTTTGGAGAGGTTCTGGGCCATAAGGATCGCGTCACCGTCGTGCGCCTGGAGAATGCCGTCCAATCGATCCAGCCGTACGATCGGGGGGATGAATTCGTCCGAGATCCCCTGGATCCGGTGCGTTCCGACCTTGTGGCCGGTCGTCAACGTAGGCGATTCCGCAGGTTCCAGCGGGTGTATACGAACCCGGGAATTGAGGGCTTTAAGACCGGCGCCCACACCCATGACCGTACCTCCTGTCCCAACCCCGGCCACAAAGGCGTCCGGCATTCGGCCGATCGATTCGAGCTGATCCCAGATCTCGATACCCGTGGTCAGCCGATGCGCATCGACATTCCCTTCATTGGAAAACTGCCGCGGAAGGAACACATTGCCGTTCCTGGCCAGCGATTCGGTCATTTCGATGCTGCCGCGGAAACCGCCTTCCTCTTTACTGAGATGGATGACGTTCGCGCCAAGGCTTTTCAGAATCTCCGTCCTTTCCCTGGACAGCCAGTCGGGCATAACGATGGTCACCGGGTGGCCAAGGCTCTTGCCGATCGCGGCAAGGGAAATGCCCGTATTGCCGCTGGTGGCTTCGGCGATGATATCCCCCGGCTTGAGGAGGCCGGCGCAATAGGCGCGGTACAACACGAAAAGGGCCATGCGGTCCTTGACGCTGCCGGTGAGGTTATAGTGCTCGCATTTGACAAAGATATGTCCCTGGCGACCCTGGTATGAATACGTGATCTCCAGCATCGGGGTGTTCCCCACGAGATGCCACAGATGGTTGAACCTTTGTTCCATAGAGTCCGGGGGCGCGATCTCGATTGCCTTTCTCATCCTGTCATTATTTTCGGCTAAAATTCGAATCATTGTGTTTTGCCACCAACGGATCGGGGAAAAAGCAGAAATAATTCGGGGTGGAAATGTTTTGTTGCGTTTTTTTCCGGGCGAACAAAAATCCTCTACCTTTATTGTTCGTCTTTTTCCGGAGACTATTTTCAATTGTTGAATATGGAAGAGCTCGATCCGACAGACACGGAGATCCTTAGGCTGCTGCAGTGCGACGCTTCCCTGACGCATAAGGAGATTGCGTTCAAACTACACAAATCGGTGGCCACCATTCATGAAAGAACGCGGCGGTTGAAGGAAAAGGGCTATATCCGGAAAGTGGTCGCTGTGCTGGATGGCCGTAAGGTCGGAGCAGGATTGATCGCCTTTAGCCATGTCCTCCTGAACGATCATACCAGGGAGACGCTTGACCGGTTCGAGCAGGCCGTGACCAGGTTCCCGGAAGTCATGGAATGTTTCCAGATGACCGGAACGGTAGATTTTATCCTGAGGATCGCCACCGGCGATATGGAGGCCTACCGCGACTTTTACCGGAACAAGCTGGCGACATTACCCAACATTTCGACCGTGCAAAGTTACTTTGTGCTGAGCGAAGCCAAGAGCGAGACCGCGTATCCATTAATCGCCAGGAAATGAACCTTTGGAAGAATATCATTAAAAGTCCCACCTGACCACGTTCTTCCGGTCGAAATCCCTTTCCATCCTTCCTACAACAAACTATTCATGAAGACAATCATTGAACCGTTTAAAATAAAATCGGTCGAACCCATCTATTTCAGTTCCAGAGAAGAGCGATTGCAGATATTAAAAGAAGCGCACTTCAACCCATTCCTCATCCATGCCAGGCATGTGATCATCGACCTGCTGACCGACAGCGGTACCAGCGCGATGAGCAGCGAACAATGGGCGGGCATCATGCGGGGCGATGAAAGCTACGCGGGGAGCGAAAGCTATTTCCGTTTCGAAAAAACGGTGCGGAACATTACCGGTATGCCCGAAGTCGTTCCAACCCACCAGGGGCGGGCAGCGGAAAAGATCCTGTTCAGCATTACGGGGGGTAAGGGAAAATATATTCTCAGCAACACCCTTTTCGACACGACGCGGGCGAATATCGAATTCTCCGGCGCGGAAGGCGTCGACCTGTTGTGCGCTGAAGGCAGGCAGCCATCCCTCGTTGCACCATTCAAAGGAAATATCGACGTGGAGGCGCTTGGATCTTTCATTGCTCAAAAAGGAGCAGAGAATATCCCCATGGTCATCATTACCGTCACCAATAATTCCGGCGGCGGCCAGCCGGTGAGCATGGCCAATATCCGGGCGGCGAAAGCACTTTGCCTGGAATATGGCATCCCACTTTTTATCGATGCCTGCCGGTTCGCGGAGAACTGCTATTTCATCCAACAACGGGAAGCTGGATACGCCGGTAAACCGGTGCTGGCGATCGCGCAGGAATTGTTCAGCTATGCCGACGGTTGCACGATGAGCGCCAAAAAAGACGCTTTTGCCAATATCGGCGGATTCCTGGCGATGCGGGATGAGCGGCTAATGATGGAGTGCAGGAACCTGCTGGTGATCACCGAAGGATTTCCAACCTATGGCGGTCTGGCCGGACGGGACCTCGAGGCGATCGCCATCGGACTGGAGGAGGTGGTACAGGAGGATTATCTTCAGTACCGTATCCGAAGCATCCAGTATATCGGGGAGAAACTGGACGCCGCCGGCGTTCCCTATATCCGGCCCACCGGCGGCCATGCCATCTACCTCGACGCCAAGGCATTTCTCCCGCATATCCCCGTCCATCAATATCCGGGACTGGCGCTGTGTTCGGCCCTGTACGCGGAAGGCGGTGTCCGCGGTGTCGAGATCGGATCGGTCATGTTTGGAAAATACGCAGCCAACGGGGAGTTGATTCCCGCGCAGATGGAATTGGTTCGCCTGGCGATCCCCCGCCGCGTATATACGCAAAGTCATATCGACTATGTGGCGGAGGTCATCCTCGAGGTATTCGCGCAGCGCGAGCGGCTGAGCGGATACAAGATCGTTTATGAGGCGCCGATGCTGCGGCACTTTACGGCGAAATTCCAGGCGCTTTAACGGGACGGTTTGATTCGCTGCCGCGTTGAATTTGGCCAGCGCGTTGAGATTGGCAGAGCGGCCTCACGAACGTTAGGAGCGGGCGGCCTGTAATAGTTCGTCGACGGCGGCATAACCGGTCGGAAGAGGAATGCCTTTGGCGGAGGCGCCTGCCTCCAGCAAGAGCCTGACCGAATCGGGGTTGCGGCGCCGCATCCAATAGGAGTCGACGCATGCTTTTACGGCGAGCGCCAGCGGCGTGCGGCCTTTAACATCCGGCACATCCGCCTTCGCACCCCTGGCGAGCAACAGTCCGACCAAATTCGGATGGCTTAACCAGGAGGCGATATGGATGGCGAGGCTTGCAGGGGCGATGTCGAAGTATCCGTCGCCATGGAAGTAGGGAGCGTTGACGCCGACACCGAGGTCGAGGAGTCGCTGTACGCCGGCCTCGTTGTTGCATAGAGTGAAGCGGGCGAGAAGATCGCCGCCCATAGCAAGCAGGTGATCCAGCGCCTCGGGAGAATCGGATGCAATTTTTCTAACCGCGTCCGAATAGCCGGCAGCGCAGGCAGCAATCAGCCTGTCGACGCCGCGAAATTCCAGGTTGACCCCGCGCTGTTCGAGCAGCGCAAGCAGGTCTTTCCTGCCTTCACGGGCGGCACGCACGGCGACGGACAGCCCATTATGGGTCTGCCCGGCATCAGCGCCATGTTCCAGGAGGAGCTCGAAAAAGACGAGCCCATTGGAACGGACCAGCGCGTGATGCAGAATGGAATGCTTCCCGCGCCATGAAAAATTAGGGTCGGCGCCATGTTCGAGCAAATACTCCATCCCCATTTCGTCGTGCCAGTCGCTCTTGCGGATCAGCAACATGGCCAGGTTATCCTTTGTCATCCGACCGGTTTCGACGAGCGCTTCCATTGCCGCGTTGTCGTGACCTTCCGGCGAGTGATAGGCTGCTTCCTCGTCGTTAGGATCGGCGCCGTACGCAAGGAGAAGCTTGGTCAGCCCGGCGTTGTGGGCGATGCCGGCGGCGCCGTAGAGGGCGGTCTCGAATTCGGGGAACTGGCCGTTGGTCCAGAAGCCGGATTTGGCATCGGCGCCGGCTTCGAGCAGGGCGCCTGCGGTATCCAGGAACGCAGCGGCCCGATTTGCATCGAGGCGAAGGTATTTGGACATGCAAAGGTAGACGAGGGGACTGCCGCCATAGGGTTCGGAGAGCCGGGAGACGCTCCCGGGGTCCTGCTTCAGAAATTGGCGCACCGCCGATGCATTGCCGGTAACCGCCGCGGTATGGATGTCAAAGCTGGCCAGTTCAGGATGCGCGGCCAGGAGCCGCTCGGCCTCGTCGAGCGAACCATGCCAGGTGGCGGCACTGATAAAAGCGGTGCGGGTGTCGGTCATAAGGCAATGAAAGGTGGAAAGTGAAGGTATGATATTAGCGCGAGTTCAGGCCATTAGTCTGATTAATACCGCCTGGTGCCAGGGTTCGCGGCTGGTACATAGACCGGGGAACTGCTTCGTTCGACGCTGATGCTTCCCGAGATGGAAAAGGTTTTGGCATCGTTGGTGTACATGAGACCGCCCGTGACGCCGGTCGAAAGCCCGAGACCAGTGAAGTTATTGGCCGGATTTGCGGCCGGCAGGCCGTACAGACTGCTGAAATGAAACGCGGCCGGTGCAACCGTGGCGGCGCCGAATGCCGTAAAATTATTATCCAGCGGCCGGTAGGCCACGATCCCCACCGGGGCGGAAAAATAGGCTACGCCGCCGCCAAGGAACCAGTAGCCGGCGGATACGCTCGCGAAGGGCCTCACGTGCCAGCTAAAGCTGGAATCGCCGCCGATGACAATAGAATAAGGCACATAGGGTTCCCAGGGGGTATAGCCCCAGCCACCCAGCAGGCGGGCATGTGTTTGCGCATTCGTCGCGAGGAACGTCAGCGAAGCAAAGATTGTCAGGATGATACGCATACAGGCATATTGCTGCTATAAATTTACGGAATTTGGCGAAAGATGCATTCCGGAAAAAATTCGGCAATCCGAAATTATGTTGATCTTATTTTCAGTTTGGACGGACGGCTGCGGGAAAAGCGCCGTCGCGCCTGAATGTCGGGCGGTATATCCATGCTGCCCCTTTTTTTGCGCTTCGGTATAAGGCGGCAAAATCTTAACTTACGGGAGGAAAACGCAATGTATGCAATATCTTTTGACCGCCTTTTTAGGGGCCGCCAGCCTCTGTTTCGCAGCCACGCAATCCGGTGACCCGTCAAAGGACCGCGGCGCGATCGTATATAAACAGTTTTGCCTTGCCTGTCACCAGGCGGACGGAAGCGGTGTGCCGATGGCAAACCCCCCGCTCGTCAGGACGTCCTATGTCACGGGCGACAAGCGAAAACTGATCACGTGGGTGTTGAAGGGCACCAGCGCCGGGAAGGAACCGATCGACGGAAAGCGCTATCCCAACAATATGGCGCCCATGAGCTTTTTGACCGACCAGCAGATTGCCGACGTATTGACGTATATCCGCTCCAGTTTCGGCAATCAGGCGCCGGCCGTGTCGCGGGTGGAGGTTAAGAAGATGCGCGACGCCCTCAAATGATTTGTGTGAAAGAACTGAAAGAAATAGTAAGAGGATTCGGAGATGCCACCAAAGCCGGCAAACGAACGGCGCTGGCCACGGTTGTGCATGTCGACGGCTCTGCCTACCGGCGCCCCGGGGCCAGGATGCTGGTTACCGAAGACGGGGATCTGACCGGCGCGATCAGCGGCGGTTGCCTGGAAGGCGACGCCCTGGACAAGGCGAGGTTTGCCATCTTTCAGCAGAAAAAGAGACTGGTGACCTACGACACGAATGACGAGTATGACTCCAAACTTGGCTTGGGGCTGGGCTGCAATGGCGTGATCCAGGTTTTATTCGAACCGATCGATCCCGGTTCTTCAGGCAATCCGATGGAAATCCTCCGTGCAATCGTCTCTGAACGGAAAGAAGTCGCGCTGGCGACCCTCTTCTCCCTGACGGACCGGCGGAACGAGCATCCGGGCACTTGTCTGATGGCCACGGAAGGGTTTCATATCTCGACGGTGCCTCATGGATCCGCACTCGGCCAGGCGCTGTTGCGGGACGCGAGGTTTGCTTTGTCGCACCAGGCGACCGCGTTCAAAAACTATCTTTCCAAGGATCAGAACCTGCATGCGCTTATCGAATACATTCCGCCGCCCGTATCGCTGGTCATCTTAGGAGCAGGGAACGATGTGGTCCCGCTGGTAAAAATGGCCGACGTGCTGGGCTGGCAGACGACCGTGGCTGACGGAAGGCCGAGCTATGCAAAACCCGATCGGTTCGTCAGCGCGTGCCGGGTTCTGGTCTCCCGGCCGGAAAAGGTATTCGACCAAATCAACATCGACGCCGAAACGGTCTTCGTATTGATGACCCATAATTACAATTACGATCTGGCCATGTTGAAAGAATTGGCCGGCCGTAACGTAAGGTATATTGGCTCCCTTGGTCCGAAAAAGAAATTGGAGCGGATGGTCGGGGAACTGGAGCAACAGGGATTGGTCCTGTCGAAGGAGCAACTGGCCCATTTATATGGCCCGGCCGGTCTGGATATCGGAGCGCAGACGCCGGAAGAGATCGCCTTGTCGATACTGGCGGAGATCAGGGCGGTGCTCGCGGGCAAGTCCGGCCAGATGCTCAGGACCAGGGAAGTCATCCATTCGCGGGCAGAAACAATTTTTGAAAAATCAATTATCGATGCATGAAGATCGGAGTTGTGATCCTCGCCGCAGGCGCTTCGGAGCGGTTGGGAAGGCCCAAACAACTCCTCCGGTACAAAGGAAAAAGTCTGATCCGGCATAGTATTGCGGCGGCACTCGGGTCGAGTGCCTCGAGTTGCATGGTCGTACTTGGGGCGGGATATGACGAGATCGTCAGAGAAGTTCCCACCGGGCTCCGCGTTAAGATCCTGGACAATCAAAATTGGAAAGAAGGCATGTCTTCCTCGATCAGGGCCGCGATCGGCGCCGATCCGGGAATGGAATACGGGATTTTTATGGTTGCCGATCAGCCATTTATCGAATCGTCGGTGTTGGATGAACTGATCGACACGCAGAAGCGAACGGGTAAACCCATCGTGGTTTGCGAATATGACGGGTCGGTAGGCACACCGGCGATGTTCCATCGCTCGATCTTTCCGGAGTTACTGGCGCTGAAAGGAGATCACGGGGCGAAAAAGGTAGTCCTCGGCCACCCGGACGACTGTGCGAAAGTCCCTTTTCCCAAAGGAAAGATCGACATCGATACTGAAGACGATTACGCCCGCCTCATTTAAACCTTATTGAGGTCGAAAGGCATCCGCCTGATCCGCTTGCCTGTTGCCGCGAAGATCGCATTGGCCAGTGCAGGTGCAAACGGCGGCATGCCGGGTTCGCCGACGCCTTTGATGACCGGACCGCCATCCGCAAGGATGTGCACTTCTACCGCCGGCATCTCATTGATGCGCACCACGGGGTTATTGTGGAAATTCGTTTGTTCCGTTTGGCCGCCCTTGAAAGTAATTCCATTTTTTGTAGCCGCGCTGAGCGCCATCGTCGCCGCTCCTTCCATCTGCAAAGCGGTCATATCCGGGTTAACGACGGTCCCCAGGTCGATGACGGCATGAACCTTTTCGATCTTCACGCCTTCGCCCTGACTGGAAACGACGACGACGTATCCTGCGAGTCCCGCGAAAAATTCATATTGCGCGACTCCCCTGCCCCAGCCTTTTGGCAGCGGTTTGTCCCAGCCGGAAACTTCCTTAAGTTTAATAAGGAGTTTTTTGGTGTCCGAATCCTTTGTCAGCAATGTGTCCAGCCGGAATGACATCGGGTCTTTCCCTGCCCGGACCGCCATTTCATCTATGAAACATTCATGCGCAAATGCGACGGTGGAGCTGGTCACGGAGCGCCAGGCGGCGAGGGGAATGGGAATCCCGGCGAAGACGTATTCGTTTTTCATGTTTGGCAGCTCGTACTTCTGAGAGCTGATGCCCTCGGTCATCGAAGAGCTTTCGCCGGTCTCGTTGCGCTTTTCTTCCATCGTGGCGCCGATCGAAGGAGAGATGACCTTGTGTTGGAAGGCGACAGGTTTCCCGTCGGCGGACAAGCCCGCTTTCATGGCGGAAAAAGTGAGTGGCCGGAAGGGCCCAAGCTGGGTGTCGTCTTCCCGCGTCCAAACAACTTTGACCGGTTTACCTACGGCCCTCGCTATCAGTGCGGCTTCGGTGGCGAAATCGGGATACAGGCGCCGTCCGAACCCGCCGCCGCTGAACAGGATATGAACTTTGACGTTATCGCGGGAAAGATTGAGTGTCCTCGAAAGCTCGCCCTTGACAAGGTCGGGGCCCTGGGCGGAGG
>DATNBP010000252.1:0-21917 GCA_035572015.1 Puia sp.
GGAATTCCGATTCCGCTTTCCGGGCCGGCGTCCCTAATTCCGGCCGGCTTTGGGGGTATGCCTTCGGGGACTACTTCCACAAAGCGCATAGCGATTCCCTCAACCGCGGCGGCAACAACCAGTACACCAATGTCAAAAAGGACCAGGACGAATTTCAATTCCGGCGGATTTACCTGGGTTATGACTACAACATTTCGAAGAAATTCATGGCTGAGTTCCTGCTGGCCGCGGAAGACGACTTTCTCGCACAGCCGGGCACCGGCGACTTGTTGGCGGACAACAAATTATCTCCATATGTCAAGTTCGCCAACGTCCGCTGGCGCGACTTTCTCTTCAAGGGCAACGACCTCGTGATCGGATTGCAGCCCACGCCGTCTTTCCCTTATATATCCGAGAACATATTTACTTACTCCCGTCCCGTCGAACGGACCATTACGGATATCCGCCGGACGCCTTCGTTCGACTTCGGCGCCGGCCTGCAGGGCAGATTCCAATCCAAGGATAAATCCACGATCTGGGGCTACGACTTCCTGGTGGCCAATGGTTCCAGCGCGAAGCCCCAGGGTCTGGCGACACAGACATACAAATGGTGGTATGGCGACGTCTTCGTGGGCCTGCTCAATCACCGGCTGATCCTCGATTTGTACGGAGATTATCAGCGCCAGGCCTGGGTTCCGGGGACCAATGGGCACGCCTACCGTCAAATGACCAAGGGGGTCATCGCATGGGTTGAAAAGAATTATACCCTGGGTGCGGAAGGATACATCAATACGCTGGCAAAATGTGAAGCCGGTACGACCGCCGCCGGCAAGGATACGCTGGATGGTCGCGCCACCGGGTTGACGTTGTACGGACACATCAACATCGTGGGCAGCAAACTCCGCTTCTTTGCGCGGTACGATTTTTATAACCCGAATACCAAATACGATAACACCACGTATACCAAGTACGGCTCCCTGTACGGCGTGAGCACGAGCTATGAGCCGAATAACAAGGAGCGCTTTCTTTCCACCGGGTTTGATTTTTCACCCGTCCCCAATATCCACTTTATACCGAACATCTGGTATAACAAATTTATCGGTCAGCAGGCAAACCTGGGCGGAAAGGCGGCGCATGACTATGACCTGGTCTACCGGCTGACGTTCTATTTCACGTTTGGCAAGCTGTTCTCGAATCCTAATTATTCCTATTATCCTTACGTCCACTAGGCGTGGGGTAACCCAACGAAGAACTCTAACTATCAACAATATGAAAAGTAGCCATTTCTCTTTCAAGCGTATTTTCGGGACGATCCTTGTCGCAGCTTCTCTCAGCACCGGACTGGTATCCTGCGGCGGCGGCGGCAGCGCCTCCGGATCTGACAGCACCGGCTCTTCCGGCTCCGCCGGCGATATCAGCCTCACCGGGGCAGGCAGCACCTTCGACTACCCCCTCTTCTCGAAGGAGTTTGGCGAATACAACAAGAGCACGGGACTGAAAGTCAACTACCAATCGATCGGATCGGGGGGTGGCATCCTCCAGCTGACCAATAAAACCGTGGATTTTGGTGCATCCGACGCACCGTTGAACGGCAAACAGGATTCTGCAGTCCCGGCGCCCGTTATCCATATTCCGGTGACCGCCGGGGCGGTAGTCATCAGTTATAACCTCCCGGAAGTGAAGGATACGCTGAAACTGACCCCCGGGGTGCTGGCGGATATCTTCCTGGGCAACATCAAGAAATGGGACGACCCGAAAATTGCAGCGATCAACAAGGGGGTCAAGCTTCCCCCGAATGCCATCCTGGTGGCACACCGTTCCGACGGCAGTGGGACCACCAACATTTTCACCACTTATTTGTCGAAGGTAAGCGGGGAATGGAACACCAAGGTGGGCAAGGGGTCCGCCGTGGCCTGGCCGGCCGGGCTGGGCGGAAAGGGTAACGAAGGCGTGTCCGCCACGATCAAGAGCACGCCAGGCGCGATCGGTTATATCGAACTGGCCTATGCCGTCCAGAACAATATGGCTTTCGCCAAGCTGCAGAATAAGGCGGGCAATTTCATCACGCCGAGTATTGCCAGCGTAACGGCTGCCGCCAACACGACGATCCCGCCCGATTCAAAAGTGTCGCTGACCAATACCGATGCTGCCGACGGGTATCCGATTGCCGGGTTCTCCTGGGTGATCATCTATAAGGAACAGAAATACGGCGACCGTTCGAAGGACCGCGCGACCCAACTGGTCAAGCTGCTCTCCTGGATGGTACACGACGGACAGCAATACAGTGCAGGGCTGACCTATGCACCGCTATCCGCGGCCGCTGTCAGTACGGCGGATGCCATCCTGAAGACAGCGACCTATGACGGGAAGCCGATCCTCCAGTAGTCACGAAAAGATACGTATGGATACATCTTCTTTTGAAAATGGAGCAATTACCCGCAGTGACCGACCGCTGCGGGTAATTAATTCTTCGCCGGAGGCGATTTTGAAGGCGAAAAAGCGATTGCGGCTTTCGTTCCGGCAGATCCGGACCGAGAACGTCTTCCGGCGAAGCCTCATGATCGTCGGGTTGCTCATGGTCATCCTGGTTCTGGGAATATTCCTTACGCTCGTGGTCAAGTCCGTCCCATCCATCCAGGCCCTCGGCTTCAAATATCTCTGGGGGAAGACCTGGGATCCGGTCCGGGATATCTATGGCGCGTGGCCTTTTATGCTGGGTACCCTGATGACCTCCTTCCTGGCCCTGATCATTTCAGTCCCTTTTTCCATCTCTGTCGCCATTTTTCTTGGCGAATACCATCCCAAGGGGGCGTTGCCGAGCTTCCTGAAGAACGCCGTCGAACTCATCGCCGCCGTTCCGAGCGTCATCTATGGTTTCTGGGCCGTGAATGTCCTGGTACCGATCGTCCGGAGCCTGGAAGGTCATATCGGCGTGGAACCTGACGGCGTCGGCATTTTCAGCGCGTCGCTGGTCCTTGCCGTCATGATCATTCCCTATGCGGCTTCGCTGGGCAGGGCCATGATCGGGCTCGTCCCGTCGCACCTCAAGGAAGCGGCCTATGGGCTTGGCGCCACCCGTTGGGAGGTGATCCGCAGCGTCGTCCTGCCTTATACGAAATCGGGGCTTTTCGCGGGCATCCTCCTGTCCCTGGGCAGGGCGCTGGGGGAAACGATGGCCGTCACGATGGTGATCGGCAATACGAGCCTCATTCCCAAAAGCATTTTCGCGCCGGGGAACACCATGGCCAGCGTCATCGCCAATGAGTTCACCGAAGCCGACAAGCCGGTGTATTTCTCCGCCCTGATCGAACTGGGACTCGTCCTGTTCCTGGTCACGGTGGTCATCAACCTTATCGGAAAAAAGATTATCGACCGGTTCACCAATGAATGAGCTATGGATATTAAAAGTGTAAAATTCCGGATCGGCAAGAGTTATGGATTCAGATTCCTGATCTACATCCTGGCTTTCGCCTGCGTGGTCCCGTTGCTGTATATCCTTGGGTTCATCGTCAAGGCGGGCATCACCAAGATCAACTGGCACTTCCTCGTTAATGTGCCCCGGGCGGTAGGGGAGAGCGGCGGGGGCATCGCCAACGCGCTTGTCGGCAGCATCCTGATCGTGCTGATCGCCGCGGTCATCGCCATCCCGATCGGCGTGATGGCCGGCATCTATCTTAGTCAATACCGCAAGAGCCGGCTGGCCTATTGGAGCAGGCTGTCCACGGATATCCTGCAGGGTGTGCCGTCGATCGTCATCGGCATCATCGCCTACTTCTGGATGGTGAAACCCATGCATCACTTTTCTGCGATCGCCGGCAGCATCGCTCTGGCGATCATGATGCTTCCCATTATTGTTCGCAGCACGGAAGAGACCCTCAAGCTGTTGCCGGCATCGTTGCATGAGGCGGCTTACGCGCTCGGGATACCGTTCCACCGGGTGATCTTCAAGGTCATCGTTCCGGTCGGCATCAGTGGCATTCTCTCGGGGGTCATGCTGTCCGTCGCGCGGATATCGGGCGAGACGGCCCCGCTGCTGTTCACTTCCCTGGGAAATGTCTACTTTACGGCGAACGTCGGTCACGAGATGGAATCGCTGCCACATATGATCTATACCTACGCCAGCAGTGCGTATACCGAGTGGCTTAACCTGGCGTGGGGCGCTTCGCTGGTCCTGCTGGTCTGGGTCTTACTCCTAAATATCTTTACCAAGGTCATTACACGAAAATGGAAAGTACAATTCTAAAGAGCAGGAACTTCAACGCGTCGTTTGGCAGCAATCATGTCGTAAAGAATGTCAATATAGATATCCCCCGGAATCACATCATCGCCGTTATGGGCCCCTCGGGTTGCGGCAAGACCACTTACTTGCGGTGCATCAACCGGATGCACGAGCTGATCCCCGGTGCAAGCTCCCAGGGCGAAATGTTATTGAACGGAGAAGACGTATACAAGATGCATCCCATCTTTGTGCGGCTCAAGATCGGAATGGTGTTCCAGCGTCCCAATCCCTTTCCCAACCTGAGCATCTATGACAATGTCATCGCCGGGTACAAGCTGAACGGGATCCGGCTCCCGAAAGGCGAACGGGACCGTATCGTCGAGCATTCCCTCGCGCGGGTGGCGTTATGGAACGAGGTCAAGGATTCCCTCAGTAAAAAGGGGTCATTTCTGTCCGGCGGCCAGCAGCAGCGGCTTTGCATCGCGCGCGCGGTTGCGATGGAACCGGAGGTGATCCTTTTTGACGAACCCACGTCGGCGCTTGATCCGATCTCCACCTCGACCGTGGAAGAGCTTTTCCACGAGCTGAAGGCCAACTATACCCTGATCGTCGTGACGCACAACATGCAGCAGGCGGCCAGGGTCAGCGACAAGACCGCCTTCTTTTACATGGGCGAACTGGTGGAATACGATGAAACGAAAACGATGTTCACCAACCCGAAAGACAGCAGGACGCAGAACTATATTACCGGCCGATTTAGTTAACTTTAACTGTGCGCGGGGATCCGCGGAACAACTCACCGATAACCATGGCACAAATAGAAACCGAATTGCAGCTCTTGAAGACGGAAGCCGTCAATATGTGGACGCTGGTCAACTCCCAGCTCAACAAAGCCAGAATGGCCTTCGTAAACTTTGACAAGGACCTCGCCCGCGAGGTAGTCCTGAAAGAAAAGCGGGTCAACGGCAGCGAGCTCAAGATCGACCGGGATTGCGAGAACATTTTCGCCCTGTTTTGCCCGGTCGCGATCGACCTGCGGTTCCTGCTGGCCGTATTGAAGATCAACACCAATCTCGAACGCATCGGGGACATCGCCGAAGGCATTGCCAAGTATGTGATCGACGCCGACGCGCCCTTTACCCAGGAACTGCTCGATACCACCCGCATCCTGCCGATGTACGAGGAATCCGTCAAAATGCTGGAAGACACCCAGGAGGCTTTTGAAAAAGAGGATACGATCCTCGCCAGGAGCGTCTTTAAAAAAGACGATTACCTGGACGATGTCAACCGTCAGTCGCATAAAGTACTGGAGCGGCACCTGAAGGACCATCCCCAGGATACCGCGCAGGCGCTGTGGATCCTCTCGACGATCCGCAAGCTGGAGCGCGTTGGGGACCAGGCCAAGAACATCGCAGAAGAGATCATCTTCTACCTGGAAGCCAAGGTACTTAAACACCGGAACAAATTCGTCTGAGCGTCGGAGACGCACGCGAGCGGGGGGTTACGGGCGCGCGACCCGAGGGGCGGTTTTGCGCGGGCCGCGAGAGGGGCGATTTTGCGGGCGCGCACACGCGCACGCGCGCACTTTCAGCGTATAAAATAATATACGGGTAACGTTGTCGTAAACTCCTCGTAATACGGGGAGTTTACTTTTGTAGTCTGTTCATTGGTTAGCCGCTTGTACAGCTCGTTATTCGATGGTTTATATATGTAGAGTTGAATTTTCTCATGCAAAGCCACTTCATGTCCATGACGGTGGCTTTTTCATTTAATGTCCGAACTTCCAGTAGGCACTGGTCCCCGGCTTGCGCTCATCGGTCGCCTTGGTGAGCAACGTATCCCCGGGCTGCAGGTCGGCGAACACTTCAATGCCGGTATCGGTGGTTATGCCTTGCCGGACGTCCACCCACTGGACCTTACCATCGCGGACCCTGATCACAAACTTTCGTTCCAGCGTAGTGGCGATCGCCGACGGCGGCAATATAAACGAAGGGCGGCTTCGCTCCACGTGCAACCGGGCATTGACGAAAGCGCCGGCGATCAGCTGATGCTTTCGGTTATCGACGTCGAATTCCCAGAGCTCGGTGCGGGTGACGGGGTCGATCGCGCCCGACTTGCGCGTCAGCACGCCGACAAAGCGTTGTTCCGGATTGGCGTCCACGCTGAAGGAAAGGTCGCGCCGGCCAGTGGCGGCGTCGACATAGGCTTCGGGTACCGCGACGCGCAGACGGAGGATATTGTTGTCCTGCACGGTGAGCATCATGCTGTTGGCATTGACGAGCGCGCCAGGATCCGCTTTCCGCGCAATGACGGTGCCGTCGAAAGGTGCGCTCAGGTACAGATAGCCCGAGATTTCCTTGTACGCCCTGGATTGTTGGCGCAAGGCTTCATACGCCGCACTATCCGATTCCATCAGGTCCCGCGCGCCGATGAGATCGACGGGTGCGACAATCCCCGGAGAGCTGCTGAGCGAGGCCTGGTAGAGCCGGTGGTATTTGTCGGCGCTGGCAGTGTATTTGGCCCTCGCCGCGGCGAGCGCGGCCTCGGACTGCGTCACCTGGGTGTTGACTTCGGGCGCCTCGATGACCGCCAGCGTCTCGCCCCGCCGTACGCGGTCGCCGATATCGACCTTCATCTCGCGCACATAGCCCTGTACCTTGGCGAAGAGGTCGGTCTGGAGGTAGGGCTGCAACTCACCCGGGAGCTCGAGCGATTTTTTGAGGGTGTCTGTTTTGAGCAGGAAGACCTGGACCGTATCCTGCGCCGGAACGGCGGCTGTTTCGGACGGAGCCGGAGACTGGCCGCAGGCGGCAAGCAGGAACAGGGAAGCGCAGGAGATGATGGAAAGACGCATGGATTTATTGTCTTGGATGTTCGGAATAAATATCGTCGGGGTATAGCGAAACGGCCCGGTAAGGCTTTTGCCCCGCCAGCCAGTGATAGATGTGCGGCAGAAAGAAGAGCACGCCAAGGGCGGAAAAGATCAGCCCGCCGATTACGGCGATGCCAAGCGGCGCGGTTTGGTCCCCGCCCTCTGTCAGCCCCAGCGCCATAGGGATCATACCGGCGATCATCGCCGCGGTGGTCATCAGGATCGGCCTGAGCCGATGGGCGGCCGCTTCCACGTGAACGGCCTGTGCGCCGGAGCGCCTGAGTTGTTCCGCGTTCGTGATGTACAGGACGGAATTCGCAATCGCGACGCCGACCGCCATGATGGCGCCCATATAGGATTGGATGTTCAGCGTGTTTCCCGTGACAAAGAGCAGAAACAATGCTCCGGCTACTACTGCAGGGATGACGGACAGGGTCGCGAAAGCCACCCGAAAAGATTGGAAGAAGATGGCCATGGCCATGAAAATGACGGCGACGGCCACGAGCAGGCCGAACCTCAGGCTTTGGAGCGTCTGATCAAGCAGATCGCTTTGCCCGCGCAGCAGGATGCGGGACCCACCCGGCAGTCTTCCCATTCCGGCAATGATCCCGCGAATCCGGGCATAGGTGGCGCCCCTGTCTTTTTGTTCCACATTGGCGGTAATCGTGATATAGCGCTGTTGGTTGAGCCGGTCGTATTCGCCGGGGACTGTCGTGCGTTTCCAACTAGCTACCTCGCCCAGGTAATGCATCTGGCCGTTGACTCCGGCTGAAACGGGAATGGCTTCGAGCGGGCCGGTCCCGTTCATGCGGTAACCCGGATACTGGACTTGCACCTGGTAGGCGGTACCTGTGCTGCGGTCGAGCCAATAGCTCGGCGCGATAAAGCGGGAGGAAGAGGTGGCCGCCACCGTGGAACGGGCGATGTCATTGCCGGATATCCCCAGTTGACCAGCCCGCACGCGGTCGATATCCAGGCTGATCGCCGGGTAGTCGAGCGGCGTTGCGATTTGGAGGTCCCGGAGTTCGGGCAGGGCAGAAAGCTTTTGCAGCAGTTGCGTGGCCGTCTTTTTGCCCTGGGCGAGGTTTCGGTTGAGGACCGCGATCTCTACGGGATTGTTGCTGCCGAGGTTGAGGACCTGCTCGACGATGTCGCCGGGTTCGAAGGACAGTTTGACGCCGGGCATCGACCTGGCCACGGCAGCGCGCAGCTCTTCACGGAAGCGCGCGATGGGCACGACGCCTCGCTTAAGCCTGATCTTGGTGACTGACTCGTTCGGGCCCCCGGTCCACAGGTGAATATAGTTGACCGGATAGCTGGTTGGCTGGGTACCGATAAAGGCCGAAGTGATCTCTACATTTCCCCGGCCGGCGATGCTGTCCGTCAAATGCAGAAGTTCCCTGGTGGCATCTTCGGTCCGCTCCAGCCGTGTTCCAACGGGAAGGCGCAGCCGCACCTGGGCCTGGCCGCTGTCCGTGTCCGGGAAAAGTTGAGTTCCTGTCAACCTGAACAGCAGGAACGCGATGCCGGCGGCTGCCAGCAGGAAGACGATCGTGAACAGCGCATAGCCGGAGTGAAACCGCCGCCCAGCCCGCAGATAGCGGTTCCGGAGCTTATCGAAAGCGGATGGCCTGCCGGCGTCCGGTTGCCGGATCCGGTTGCGAAGAAGCCAGTTGGAAACCACCGGCACAAAGGTCTGGGAAAGCAGGAAGGAAGCGATCATCGCGAAGCCTACGGCCAGGGAAAGCGGCAGGAACATGGCTTTGGGGATCCCGCTCATAAAGAGGGCGGGAACAAAGACGGCCAGGATGCTCAGGAGAATGAGCAGTTTGGGGGCGGCGATCTCCAGGCAGGCATCCGCAATCGCGCGGCCTCTGTCCTTTCCCATCTCCTGGTGCCGGTGGATATTCTCGATCGTGACGGTCGCCTCGTCCACCAGGATGCCGACGGACAGCGCCAGACCGCCAAGCGTCATAATATTGATGGACTGCCCGCAAAGATAGAGGGCGGTGGCCGCCGACAAGAGCGCCAGGGGAATGGTCATGATCACGACCAGCCCGCTCCGCGGGTCCCTTAGGAAAAGCAGGACAACCAGGCCGGTGAGCAGGGCGCCCAGGCCGCCTTCGAACAGCAGGCTCTTCAGCGAATTGATGACATAGCCGGACTGATCGAATTCGTAGGACACTCTGATGTCGCCGGGAATGGCCGCCTGCATATCCGGCAATGCCGCCTTCACCCGCTGCACGACATCCCACGTCGAAGCATCGGCCCGTTTGGTGACCGGAATGTAGATGGAACGCTTCCCATTGACCAGCGCGTAGCTGGTGGTAATATCGGTACCCAGGCTAACCGAGGCGACGTCGCCCAGGTAGACGGCCGGGCCGCTGCCGAGGTGCAGCGGGACTTTTTGGAGGTCCTGCACGTCCCCGATGACACTGTTCTGCGGCGTCAGGTAGGTGGAGTCGCCAATGCTGATGTCTCCCGCGGGCGAAATGCTGTTGAACCTGACGATCGATTGAACGACCTGGTCGGGTGACAGATGGTAGCCTTGCAGTTTTTGGGGGTCTACCGTGACCACAACCGTTTTTTGGTTGCCGCCAAATGGTGGCGGCGCGCTGACGCCGGGAAGCGTGGAAAACATCGGACGCACACGGAACAAGGCCAGGTCGTTGATCTCCCCCAGCGAACGGCTGTCCGAACTGAAGACCAGTTGCCCCACCGGGACACTCCCCGCATCGAATCGCATGATAAAGGGCGGCACGGTGCCGGGCGGCATGAAGGCGCGGGAGCGATTGACGTAGCCGACGACCTCCGCCATCGCCTGGCTCATATCCGTCCCTTCATTGAATTCGATCTTGATCAGCGCTGCGCCCTGAATGCTTTTCGAGTCGACATATTTTACGCCGGTAATGTACAGGAAATGGTATTCATAGTAGGAGGTGACGAATCCCTCCATCTGGTCGGGGGAAAGACCGCCGTAAGGTTGAGCCACGTATACAGTCGGCAACCCGAGCTTCGGGAAGATGTCGACCTTGCTGTTCCTGACGGCCAGCCAGGAGAAAAAAAGAATGGCCATGACCGTAACCAGGATGGATATCGGATGACGCAGTGCGGAAATAATGAGCTTCATGGCGGGCTATTTCAGTTGGTCGGTAAAAAGATGAAGATTGCCTTTTGCGACGCTAATGTCCAACAGCGCACGCCAGACCTGCAGATTGGCGTCTGCCTCCGTCATTTCCGACCGGAGCAACTCGTATTGGCCTTGCGTCAGCCGCGTAAAATCGACCAGGCCGCTCTGATAGCTGAGCAGCAGGCCATCATAGGAGAGCCGGGCGGCGCGGGACCGGACCGGAGCTTCCCCCGCCAGGAGTAGGGCCTGCGTATAATTCGACTCCGCGGTTTCAACCTGACGACGCAGATCCAGGTCGACCTGGGCGAGCTGGTCCTGGTCGGCGGCCAGCCGGGAGCGGAATTGCTTCTTTTGAATATTGATCTTCGAGAATTGCAGAATGGGGAAACTGAGCTGGAGGCCCGCGCCATAATTGGTTCGTGACAATGCCCAGCCGTCGGACCTGTCGATGACCCCGTCAGGGTCGATGCCGGAGCCCCGCGAATAGGCGTTTGCCCAGATATCCAGCCGGGGCAACCAGCCCCGTTGGACTTCCTTAAGACTGGCCGCGCTCAGACCAACCTGGGCCTGGTAGTACTGGTACCGCGGATTGCCGGTGAAGCCGCCACTGGTGTCCGGCATCGCCGGCAGGCGATACGCAAGCGCCGTGTCCGAGACGATCATTTCTTCGGGCCGGCCCGACAGGCCGGTGAGCCGGTAAAGCTCCAATACCTGGTCCGTGTAGAGCCGGCGGGTGTTCAGCTGTTCCATGACGGCCTGTGCAAGCAACGACTGGAACTGAACCGTATCGAGGCCGGGACGAAGACCTTGTTTCGCCAGTTCGAGCGATTGCTCCAACCCGGTCCGGGTCCGGTCGATATTTGCCTGCGCGGTGTTGAGGAGCTTTTGCAGATAGATAATACTCATGTAGGTGAGGATACCCGAGTATTGCTGCTGAAACAGCGCGTTATCATAGGCGCTGGCCGAAAGCCGGAATTCGGCGGAAGCCTTTTCCACGGCGGCGGCCCGCTGTCCGAACGTCAGCGGCGTCCATTGCAGAAAAGCCGCCAGCGCGGTGCCGGGAACGATATTGTCGCTGCTTTGTGCGGCAACGGGTCCGGATATGGGCATCAGCAATCCCGGGTAGCTCATGCCGGTTATGTTGTTGTCGGTGGCCCAGCCGGCCTGATAGCCAGCCGTGAGATTGGGCACCAGGGTATTTCGCGCCAGGGCGATGTTGTCCGAGGCGGCCGCGGATCGTTCCCGGTACGCGCGAAGCTGCGGCTGTCCGGTCTCGATGAGGTGCAAAACGTCACTGATGGACAAGGTTTGCTGCTGGGCGCTGACGGAGGGTCCAGGGAGGGTCGCGGCGATTGCGCTGAAGAGGATGACCAGGTTGCGGAAGGAAGGCATAAGCATGCAGCTTTCGGTATGCCCAAAGCTAACCGCCGATTTGGAAAGAATTTAGAAGTTGCCTGTCACGCCGGGAGCAGCCCAACCCTAAGCAGGTGAGTGCCCGCGTGATACCGGTATTCGAGGTCAAACCGGTACAATTGGCAGATCTGCTTCACCAGGGACAGTCCCAGGCCAGTTGTCCGGGGGTCTTCCTTACCCTTTTTGAACCGGTCGAACATCCTTGCCGTATCGCCTTCCACAGGGGGGCCGCTGTTCTCGACGACCAATTCCGCGCGACAAAGACGGACGTGCACGTATCCTCCCGGCAGGTTATGGATATAGGCATTGCGCAACAGGTTATTGACCAGGATTTCCATCAAAGACGGGTTGGCGATCATTTCTATTCCAGGTTGGATATCCGTCCTGGTCTCGCCGACGCCAGCTTCATAGTAGCTGCCAAAGAGCCGGCTTTGCTTTTCCATCAGGCGGGATAAATCAACGGGCTCGCCCGACGGGTACTGCCTGTTTTCGATCCGGGCGAGCGTAAGGAGGTTTCGACTCATCTGGCTGAGCCGCTCGTTGGCTTCGCTGATTTCGCCCAGCAGTTGTGCGGTCTCTTCCGTCAGCGCCGTCCCTTCCATCAGGAGCTCCACTTTCGAGCGGATAATGGCGAGCGGGGTCTGCAGTTCATGCGCGGCGTTTTCCGTGAATTGCTTCTGATTTCTGTATGCCTGGTCGACGTTCTCAATGAGCGAACAGAGGGTGTCATTCAGCCGGTCGAATTCGGCCACCCCCGTGTCGCCGGAGAGGGGCAGCGGCTCATGGTTGCGGATATCGTAGCGGCGGATGCTGTTCATGGTGGCATAGAAGGGAGCCCACAGCCGGCTGGACATTTTCCGGTTGACAACGACCACGGCAAGCAGCAGGAGCGCAAAGATCAGCGCTTGCGCGAATGCTATCTTGATGATGAGATGGGTGACTTCGCGGGAGGAAATATAGGTCGTGATGAGCCAGGATCTGCCTTTATCCGAAAACCGGCCGGTCAGCATGCTGAATGTTTCGGAGGTCGAGCCGGGGATGTGAAAGATCGTATCCCGCGGCCGGTCGCGTGCCGGAGGTCCCGGGGAACCCTCAGGAACGATATCGTATTCGCCCGGAATATGGAGCGGCAGCCATCCATCCGTTGCACGGAATGCCCGCGCGATATTGTTCTGTTTGAGCTGAAGCTGCTGCTCCTGCATGTGCAGGATGTGACCGCGCATCAGGAAATAAAAGAAAACCGAGCCGCCCAGCATGACCAGCGGCAACCAGTTGAAGAGGATCCTGGTGTTCTTTTGTTGCAGCGGCCGGCTCATACCACCAATTTATATCCGAGGCCGTAAACCGTGTGGATCATTTCACTATAGCTTTTTTCCCTGAGTTTGCGCTTCAGGTTCTTGATGTGCGAGTAGACGAACTCGGGCCCCGGCGCCTGGTCGGAAGGCCCGTCGCATAAGTGTTCGGCTATCGCCTGCCGGCTGATCACCCTGTTCTTATTCGTGGCCAGGAACAGCAGCAGGTCATATTCAATCCTGGTCAGCGAAACAGATTGGCCTTCCGCGCTGACCGTGCGGGAGCCGAGGTCGATCCGGAGACCGTTGAGGTCCAGAATGGCAGTGCCTTCCGAATATTTCCGGCGAAGGAGCGATTTTACGCGAGCGCTGAGTTCGGGAAGATGAAAGGGCTTCGTCAGGTAGTCGTCGGCGCCGTACTCGAGCCCGCTTATCTTATCGTCGAGCGAGGCCCGGGCGGATATGATGATCACGCCGTCGCTTTTTCGCTCGTCCCGGAGCATCTTCAGCAATTCCAATCCGCTGCCGCCCGGCAAATTGATGTCGAGGATGATACAATCGTATTGGAAGTCTTCGAGCTTGTGGAGGGCGTCGCCAAAGGTCATCGCTTCCTCGCACTGGAATTGCTCCAACCGGAAATAGCGGGTAATGCTCGTCATGAGACCCGGTTCGTCTTCGATTACCAGGAGTTTCATGGCGGTAATTTAGCGCGAATCTTGCCCCAAAGCCAAAAAGTTCTAAAAAAAAGGCGCTGCGCAGATCCATGGCGCCGGAGGTCTGCTCAGTTGAAGACCGCCTCCGGATAGAGCATATCGAGCGCCCTCTTTTTCTCTTTTGCGCAGTGATGCATCAGATAGCTGACGATCGCTTCGGTGGAATAATCGGGATGGAGATGGGGCCGTCTGCGCTGCTCCATCCAGGTCCGGAAGACGGGTGCCAGGCCTGCGTCCAGCGTCTGCAGCACCGGAACGCCCATTTTCGACAGGGCGGCGGCGTTGCAGAACTGTTCGTACTGCCCCCGGATGGGGATGACCATCAGCTTTTTGCCCAGGTAGAGCGCTTCTGAAGGCGTCTCGAAGCCGGCGCCGGTCAGAATGGCGCTGCAGTGGATCAGGCTTTTGTTGAACGCCGCCTTACCGACAGGGATGAAAAGGATATTCCCGTCCTGCACCGGGTGGGCGACTTCCCGGGAAAAGACCTGCCAGCGGAACTCCTTCAGGGGTTGCAGGTATTGGCGGACGGTCGCATCGTTATAGGAGGAGAGGTAAACGGTTACATGGCCTTTGTCCCGGGGCTCGGCCTGGAGGATCTCCTTTTTGATGACGGGCGGCAGGATAAAATCGTCGTATTGACGGAAATGCAGACCGACGTATTGCGTAGCGCGCGCGTAATTCCTGAGGATCCAGGCCCCCAACGGGTCCGCATGTTCGGGTCGCGGCACCTTGGAAGAGACAAAGCTTGCCTGGTGGCCGAAACTTACGGAGGGGACTTTTTTCAACGCGCAGGCCAGCGAAGTAATGCACTCGAAATCGTTGATCACGAGGTCATATTTTTCCACCGGCAGGTCCCGGACCTCGCGCCAGACGCGAAGCGGTGCGAGCTGTCTGACGATCTCGCGGTAATTCAGCCCTCCGCTGTTCGTGTAAAAAAGACTGAGGCCCTTGCTGCGATACCGGACGGACGCATCGAGACCAAGACTGTTGTTGGCGCCGCTGAGAAAAATGTCGACTTTTCCGTAACGCTCCAGGAAGGGCAGGAGTTCCATGGCCCTGCTGATATGCCCGTTACCTGTCGCCTGTACTGCATAAAAGATCTTCATGGCATGGCGGTTTAAATGGCCGTAAGGGAATTGATATAAAAGCTGATCTCATCGGTCAGCACGCTGACCATGGGTCGCATTTCAATCGCGGGCGTCACCGGGAAATCTTTTTCGTCATATTCGAAGATCCGCCACGCGTTGGACTGGTATTCCAGCGCGGTGCAGTGCTCGACCCAGTCGCCGGAATTCAGGTAGGTGACGGTCCCTTCCTTTGTGGCCACCAGTTTCTTTTGCGGTTGATGGATATGACCGCAGATCACGAAGTCGTATTTCTTTTCGATCGCCAGCTCGGCCGCGATCAACTCGAAGTCATTGATCTTGCTGACGGCTTTGTTGACGCCGGCCATCACCCTTTTCGATATCGATACCCGCTCCCTGCCGAAGGCCTTCAATATAAAATTGATGAACCGGTTGAACCGGATCAGGAGGTTATACCCGCTGCTGCCCAATTTGGCGAGAAACCTGGCGCCGCCCTTGGTCGTGTTGTCGAATACATCGCCGTGAAAGATCCACGTCATCTTGTTATCGATTTCCAGGACCAGCTTGTCGGTCAGCGTGAAATTTCCCATATGGAGGTCCGTGTACCGGCGCATCATTTCGTCGTGGTTGCCGGTGATATAGAAGACCCGGGTCCCATTGGTGATGAACTGGATGATCTCCTTGATGACCATGACGTGGGCGACAGGAAAATAACGCTTGGTAAACTGCCAGCCGTCGATAATATCTCCGTTAAGTATCAGTATGTTGGGGGTAATGCTTTGGAGGTAGTTGACCAGTTCTTTCGCGCGGCATCCGTAGCTTCCCAGGTGAACATCCGAGAGAACGACTACATCTACGGGACGTTTTTCCATTGTGGTGGTTTTTCAAAGTTCTCACTTAGATATTACTCCTGTATGACCCCAGTATTAACAAATTGTGAGCAGTTTCCTTAACATATCCTTAAACCAGGGCTAACCTTCCCGTCATATTGCCCTTCTACTTTCGCCGGACAATACACTCCATCTAAAACACCTGTTTATGAGTAAGAAAATTCCCCTGCTTGCAGGAGCCTTGCTGGCTGTCTTCCTATGGCCGCTCGTCTCCTTCGCCCAGACGGTCGTTGTCGGCCGGATACTTTCCAAAATCGATCAGACACCGATACCGGGCGCCACGATCGCCATCAAAGGGACGCGCACCGGCACTTCCACCGGCATCGACGGCGGCTTTGCCATAAAAGCCAAACAGGGCGATGTCCTTGTCATCTCCGGGATCGGCATCGTCCGCACGGAGCAGGAAGTGACCGGGAATACGATGGTCGTCAGCGTGGCGACGGACAGCCGCGAACTGAACCAGGTGGTGGTCACCGCGACGGGGATCAAGAAGGAAGCCAAACGGCTTGGTTATGCCATCCAGACCATCGATGCTTCGCAATTGACGACGGCGCGCGAAGCGGACCCGGTCAATTCGCTGAAGGGCAATGCGGCGGGACTCGAAGTAAACGTGAATTCCGAGATCGGACATGCGCCGGATGTTATTATGCGGGGCGAGAACGATATCCAGGACCGCCCGCTGTTCGTGGTGGACGGTGTGCCGATCAGCTCCGATACCTATAATATCAACCCCGACGATATCGAGACCTTTACCGTGCTGAAAGGGCCGAACGCCGCCGCGCTGTACGGGTTCCAGGGAAAGAACGGCGCGATCATCATCAATACCAAGAAAGGCACGCGGGACAAACGGGGACTGGCGGTCACCTTTAATTCCAGCACGCAGTTCAACAAAGGTTTCATCGCGCTGCCCAAATACCAGGACACGTATGGCCCCGGCGACAACGGGAAATATGCGTACGGCGGCGGCGGGTCCAGCCCGGCCTCTTATTTTGGTGACGGCGCAGTAGGAGTGGGAAAGAACGACTATGACTACGACGTCTGGGGTCCGCAATTCCGGGGACAGCTATTGCCGCAGTACGACGGCGTCTACGACCCGACGCAAAATTATGTCACGACCTTTGCCGACGGCAGCACCTACAGCGGCCATGTCGCCCCGACACCGTTCGTGGCCAGAGGAAAGGACAACCTGAAGCATTTTATCCAGACGGGTCTCATTTCTTCCAACAGCCTCGCCATCGCCTCGTCCACCGAGAAGACCGATTTCCGGGCTTCCATCGGAAATATCTTTCAGCGGGGCATCGTGCCGAATACGCAACTCAACAACACGAACTTTACCATGAGCCTGGTACACCGGCTCAACCAGCATTTCAGCGTAACGACCTATTTCAACTACAGCCGGCAGGCGACGCCCAACGTGCCGGACGTCGAGTACGGCCCGAACAGCATCATCTATAATATCATCATCTGGGGAGGGGCCGACTGGTCGATGAAGGACATGCGGAATTACTGGCAGCCGGACCATGTGGGCGTTCAGCAGAAATATGCCGAATACTATCGCTATAACAATCCCTGGTTCATGTCCTATGAGTGGCTGCGGGGGCACTATCAGAACAACGAATACGGATACCTGTCGCTGAACTACAAGGTGAACGAAAACCTGGACTTCCAGTTCAGGCCCAGCATGACCGCCTATGACATGCTCAACTCCGAAAAGATGCCCTATTCCGCGGGGGCCTACGGCCGGCCCCTCCGGCAGGGCGATTACCGCGAAGACAAGCGCTCGCAATTCGAGACCAACTGGGATGTCCAGGCCCGGTATCATAAAAATGAGATCGCGGGATTTCTGGACATTGCGGCTGTGGCCGGCGCAACCGCCAGGAACTTTACCTTTAATTCCTCGTTCGAAAGCACGAACTATCTGAACGTACCGGGCATCTACTCCTTCAATAACTCCCTGAATCCGGTGCAGGGTACGAGCTTCGATGCGACCATGCTGGTGCTGAGTGCTTATTACTCCGTCGACCTTGGTTATAAGTCGTATGTGACCGCCAATATTACCGGCAGGGAAGACAAGTCTTCGTCCATGCCCAGCAATACCAATGGATATTTTTACCCCAGCTTCAACCTCGCCACAGTGATCTCCGATTATGTCAAGCTGCCGGAGCCGATCTCTTTCCTGAAGTTAAAGGCCTCCTACGCGGAAAGCAAGAATGGCGGTACCTCGCCGCTTTTCGCCACCAACCTGGCCAACGTTCCGGCGGCCAACAGTTATGGCTATACCTGGTATTCGGCGTATGGCGGGCCAACCTATCAGTTCACACCATCCTATACCCTCCAGCCGACCTACAGCGCGCAAAGCAGCGCCCACTACACGACCACCTCGATCAGCCCGGCGATCCAGGCCCAGGACAGGAAGGCCATGGAATTCGGCGCCGATATCCGGTTCGTCAACAACCGGATCGGCCTCGACGTGACCCGCTATCATTACCGCAACACTGGCATCGTCAATCAGGGCACCTCACCGGCATCCGGATTCTCCTCGAACGAAACCAACGGGAACATCTATACGAACGATGGCTGGGAAGCCGTGCTGACCGGGAAGCCCTTTGTCAATCCCAGCGGTTTCAGCTGGACGGTGACCGCCAATTTCTTTACCTATGTCCGCAAATGGGTAAAGAATTCCAATCCCGACAACTGGGAATACAATGGCAAACGAATCGACCTGAACTACGGCGATGGCTTCGTGCGGGCCGCCGACGGCAAGCTGGTGATCGACCCGTCATCGGGTATTTATCTGCGTTATTCAGACCTCGGGTCTTCCGCGCAGCGGATCTATGGCCATTCCGATCCCAACTGGCAATGGGGCCTCGTCAACCAGTTCAGCTATAAGGGATTCTCCCTCCGCTTCCAATTCGACGGCGTCGTCGGAGGGGTGATCGAGGATTATGTACGTGTCAAAACCCTGCAGGGCGGGCGGCATATAGAAGCTGCATCCGGCGCCGTGGGTGTCGCGAGGCCCAGTGACGAAGCGAATATCCCCGCCTATGTGGGCCCGGGCGTCAACCTCGTCGGGGCGCCGATCGCACTCGATCCCGTGAACGGAAGCGTCACGAATATGAAGCAACTCACCGAACAGGTGAATACGACAAAGAGCCTGGTACAGCCTTTTGTCTATAACGCGGCTTCCATTCCTGATCTGAACATGATCAGCAAGACCTATGTCAAGCTGCGCGAGGTCACGTTCACCTATGCGCTGCCGCAGCGGTTGCTGGGCAAATCCTTTATCCAGGCCGCAACGGTGTCCGTGGTAGGACGGAACCTGCTCTATTTCTTTCCCAGCCGGTACAAGGACTTCGATGTCGACCAGTATTCCCAAAATATCGTGACCGGCGGCTCGTATGCGAACAGCAGCTTCCCGGGCCTCCAGACACCAACCACGCGGAATTTCGGCTTCAATTTGAACCTTACCTTCTAACCCGGATAAAACAAACGATATGAAACAGTCAAAATATCTCCTGTATATCGCCCTGGCGCTCTCCGCGGCATCCTGCAGCAAGACGATCGCCCGCAAAGAGGTCAATCCCAATGTGCCCGGGAGCGTTCCTCCGCAACTCGTCCTGGGCACCCTCCTGACCGACATGTCCGGCACCGGATCGCAGGGCTCGCTGGGCGGGGTAAATTCCTGGGGCGAGGTAGCCCAATGGGACCAGTATCACTGCCAGAATTACGACTATTACGGAAACAACATTTATTCCTGGGCCGCGAACAGCGCTTCGTTCGACCCCTACCTGGTCATGCAGAACGTCCGGCAAATGGATCAGGAGGCGACGGCACGGGGCGCGGCGGCGGTCAATGCCTACGAAGCGGTCGGCCGCTTTGTCAAAGCCTATTACTATTACAACCTGACATCGATGTACGGTGACGTCCCGCTGGACGACGCGTTGGGCGGTCCGAAAAATATCACCCCGGCGTACACGAGCCAGGAAAATGTATTTGGATATGTCTTAAACGAGTTGGATTCGGCCAACAACGAAATGGCTTCGTTGATCGCCGCGAACGACAATTCGCTGTCGGCCAGCCAGGATATCTACTTTGGCGGCTCCCTTCCCGCCTGGCAAAAAGCCGTCAACAGCCTAAAGCTGCGGGTACTGGTCGGCCTGAGCGCCCAGGCCGGGGATGCGGCGCTGAATGTGCCGGGGCAATTCGCGAACATCCTGAACAACCCGTCGAAATACCCGATTTTCTCCAGCGACGCGGACGATCTCGCTTTTGTGTACAACCCGGGAGGCACGAACACCTATAGCACCTACCCGTTCAATCCCAGCAATTTCGGATCGATCGCCGGCCGGTTCAATATGGCCGCCACCTATGTCAGCGCGTTGACGACGATCAGCGATCCCCGGGTCTTCGTCACCTGCGAGCCCGCCTGGGCGGTAGTGACCAATGTCGATTCGCCGACGCAGTTCCAGTATTTTGTGGGCGCCAGCACCGGCCTGGACCTCGGGCAGATGTATGGCAACGCCAGCGCCGGAGATTACTCCTATATCAACCGGAACCGCTATTATTCCAATTTTACCGGCGAGCCGAACGTCCTGATAGGGTACAAGGAAATGTGTTTCAATATTGCAGAAGGTATCGAGCGCGGTTGGGCGGCGGGCAATGCCGAGACCTGGTACCAAAACGGGATCACGGCATCGATGGCCTTCTATGGCATCGACGTCAATTCCACCAGCCAGACCGCCTGGTTCCTGCCGCCTGGCGCCAACTCCGTGACGCAGGTAGCGCCGTACAAGTATCGCTTCGATTGGAACAGCTACTACGCGCAGCCGGCCGTGAAACTTTCTTCGACCCCGGCCACGGCGATCGACCAGATCGTGCTCCAGAAGTATATCGTGTGTTTCGAGAACTCAGGCTATGAAGGGTATTACAACTGGCGCAGGACCGGCGTACCCGCTTTCCAGGGTGGCAGCGGGGTCGGTAACAATGGCGTCGTACCGCTGCGATGGGCTTATCCCTCCGGCGAGCAAACGCAGAATTCCGCCAACTGGAAGGCGGCGCTCTCCAACCAGGGTTTCACCGCCGACGACCTGAATCAGACGATGTGGCTGATCAAGTGACCCGGCAACCGGATTTTTAATATCTTGATGAAAATTATCAGCGCACCATGACCAGGGAAAAGGCCGGCGAGATCAGCGACGAAATCATCCGATTGTACGAGACGCACGGCGGCGCCGAATACGCCGGCGAAAAGGTCTCGCAGCTCGAGCACATGGCCCAGGCGGCACAGCTGGCCGAGGCACAGGGGTTTGACGAAGAAGTCGTTCTGGCCGCCTTTTTGCATGACATCGGGCATATCAGCGAGGCTGCGCACGGTGACAACGAGATGGAGGGGTTCGGGATCAGGGACCATGAGGAACTCGGCGCGGCATTCCTGCGGGAAAAAGGTTTTTCCAAAAAGGTCACCCGGCTCGTCGAATCGCATGTGCAGGCCAAACGCTACCTGACGCACAAGGACCCGGTCTATTTTGAGGGACTTTCGGAAGCCAGCAGGCGCACCCTGGAATACCAGGGCGGCCCGATGAGCGCCGAGGAAGCCGCCGCTTTCGAACAGTACCCGCTATTCGGGCTGATCATCCGGATGCGTCACTGGGACGAGCAGGCCAAGCTGGAACACCAGCCCATGCCCGATCTCGGCCGGTACCGGGAGATGATCCGGCATCACCTGCAAACGGCCGGAACAAGATAAATAACGACAAACCATCTCTCATGTCTTCGATCCAACTGGTCGTCTTCGATATCGCGGGAACTACGGTTCGCGACAACGGGAATGTCGCGGAAGCTTTTATTACCGCGTTCGCCGATTTCGGGCTGGCGATCCCCGCCCCGGACGTCAAGAAAGTGATGGGCTTCCGTAAAATGGACGCCATCGTTTCCCTGCTGAAAAAGTTTGCGCCCGGTCGGGAAGCCGACGAGGAGCTGGTTGGCCGGATCCATACCCGATTTATCGACAAGATGATCGGGTTCTATCGCAACGACGAGACGCTGTCGCCGCTCCCGCATGCCGAGGAGGTGTTCCGGACACTGAAGCGGCAGGGGATCAAGGTAGCCCTCAATACCGGGTTCACCCGCTCCATCACCGATACCATCCTGCACCGTCTCCGCTGGGACGACCGAAGCCCGCTGATCGACCAGGTGATCTGCAGCGATGAGGTGCCTCACGGCAGGCCCTATGCGGATATGATCAGGGTGTTGATGGACCAGTCGGGTATCCAATCGCCCGGCCGGGTATTGAAGGTCGGCGATACCGAAGCGGATGTGGAGGAG
>DATNBP010000253.1:0-4210 GCA_035572015.1 Puia sp.
TTTCGCCAAAAGTCACGCATCATGACGCTGTCGGTGATGGAAAAATAACCATCCGGATTTTGGGTTGAATTGACGATCCAGCCGCCATCCGGCCTCCGCCACGCCCTGACTGTCGTTGCGGGAGCGGGACCACCGCTGAACAGGATGCTGCGATCCGGTGCGGCGGATGCGGCGAAATCATCCGCGAAGTGGTCGAGATCATAGGACTGAAGCCGGGACAGGTAGCGGTTGACGCTGTCGGTGGACAGCCTGCCGCCATTCAACCACCAGGTACTGTCTTTTTTCATGAGCGCGAAACCTGGCGTGCCCTCGAAACTGATCCCCGTCAGGTTGGCGGTATTGAGCCGTAGCAAGCTCTTGTCCCGCCAGTCCGCAAAGGTCCTGTCGACCATCGGATGAAGGTAACCGTCGACTGCGTACGCCTCGTCATGGCCGTTTTCGCGAAGATAAGAGGCCCCGCCTGCATATGGCCCTCCGGTCAACGGACCGCCGGCCGTTGAACCGCTGCCGACATAATAGTCGGCCACCGGCTCCTTTCCTTTGTAGACAACGACCCTTGTGCCGCTGGTGTCGCCGACCTTGAATTCGTCCCATCTGTCCTTGCTGCGGGACACAAGGCGCCGGGTGGGAATATCCTCCAGCGAACCCAGCAGCGCCTCGGCGGAGCCGGCTTCGGGCTCTGCTTCGACGGAACCGTACCGGATACGCCAGTGACCCGACGCACGCGACAGGACGAGTTTCTGCCGCTCGGCACGATGCGGATAGAGGTCGATCTCCGTCACTGCCGCCGTATCGACGTGAAAGCTGACCGAACTGATATTGGTGTCGCGACCGGCGGCATGGAGCGCTATGGACAGCACGTACAAAACGATAAGGCTGCCTAAGGTAACGGACAGACGCTGGTTGAGCTTCGACATTTTTGTCATGAGATTAGTCGTTTTCGGCGTAATGTTGGTTCATCCTCCCGAGACGGATCAGCCGGTTGCGGCGGGCCCGATATAGGCCATACCCCACCGCGAGCAGGATCGGCAAGAGGAAATTGACATATTTGATCGTCTCCTTGGTGGCTTCGCTGATTTCGCGCAGCGGCCGGGAGGTTACCTCCTTTGTCCGCAGCCCGATGAGCCCGGTGTTGTCGGTGAGCCAGTCGATCGCGTTGGACATCAGGTTGACATTGTCCGGCGCCAGTTCGTGACCGCCCTGCTGAGACGGCCCATTGACTACAAAATTCCCGTCGCTGATGACGACCAGCCTTGTCGGGATGCCGCCCGAGACCGGGCCGTACAAGGCGGCGGCCACCGCCAGATGGCCGCTGTGAAAGTCATTTTGCGTCCAGCGGCGATTGACGTCGATGAAGACGGGCGCGCGCTGTGTATCGGAAACGGGCGAAGTAAATGCCAGCGGTGTGTAGTGCAACGTACCGGAACCTGTATAGCGAAGGCTGCTGGGGAATTCCAGCTCGACGCTTTCCAATCCGGCAGTAATGGGATGGTTGGCAAAACTGGTGATCATGGGCAGATAAGGCAATTGAATATTCTCCTGCAACGTGAAGTATCCGGCCCTCCGCTGCACCGGGACGGTACCGCACTGGACATCTATGATGGCATTGTCGCCGACGAGCAATCCTTTTTTCGCCAGCCACGCTGCCAGCGCGCCGTTGACCGGGCGGGCCTGTCCCTCCTGCAGATTGCCCTGCATCCGGTTAAAGGCGATGGCAAGTTTGCCGCCACGTGCCATAAAACTGTCCAGTCTTTCGAGGCTCCTGGGCCGGAGACTGTCGGTCGGCCGGATCATGACCAGTGTCCGGATATTGGGCGGGATTGCGCTGCTGTCCGTCAACTGCACGGGCTGGACCTGGTAGAGGATATCCAACTGCCCGGTCAGTTGGCCCAGGTCGGACACAGCGGGTTCGCCCTGTCCCTGGATGAGGCCGATCACTGGCTTCGTGGCAACCGAAAGCTTCTTGATCGCGGTAGAGATATCGTATTCCATTGCGGCACCGGGTTGGATAAAGGGAAGTACTTCTTCCTTCTCGCCGAGATCAAGCACAGCGCCCAGATATGCCCGCTGCTGTTGCATCTGGTCCTTCTTCCGGACATCGATCAGCACCGGCCGGATCCCTTTTTGCTGGGCTTCCTGCTCCTTGTCCTCGCTGGCGTTCGGATCGACAAAACTGTAACGGATCATGCCCGGCGCCCGGCTGGCATACTCGGCGAGCAGGTCGCGAAAATCCTTGCTTGCCTTTTCGATATTGGGCGGCATGTTCTTTGAGAAATATGCCGTGATGGTCACCGGATCATGCAAGTCGTGAAGGATGTCCTTCGTCGCCCGGCTGAGCGTGTACTGTCCTCCTTCGGTGACATCGAGCCGAAAATGAACTTTGGCGGAGAGCAGGTTCAACACGATGATAATCCCTGTTACCAGCGCGATGGTGATCGAAAGGTCCTTTTTCCGATTCATGTTCAATCGAGTTTGCGTTTAGATAAGGAAAGTACGGCAAGCAGCAGCCCCGCCGCCACAATGGACAGGAAATAGATCAGGTCCGTGCTGTCGATGACGCCCCGCGCCATGCTCTCGAAATGGCCGGAGAGACTGAAATAATCCAACAGTTGTCCCGCGGCGCCGGAAAATCCGTTGCTCAACATCCCGAAAATGAGGTGGAAAAAAAGACTGATGAAAAGCGCTGCCAGGAACGCGACGATTTGATTGGATGTAACGCTGCTGGTGTACAGGCCGATACTGATATACGCGGCGCTCATCAGTAACAGCCCGGCATAACCGCACACTATCTGGCCACCGTCGGGATGGCCGATCGCGGCGAGCGTGAGCGGATAAGGCAACGTGAACAACAGTGCGACTCCCACCAGGAGCAGGGCGGCCAAAAACTTGCCGGCCACCACCTGCCGGTCGCTGACCGCCTTTGTCAACAAGAGTTCGATCGTGCCTGTCTTCCGTTCCTCGGCCAGCAGCCTCATAGTGATCGCAGGTATGAACAGGAACAAGCTCCAGAACGCCACGCTGAAAAACGATTCCAGGTTGGCCTGGCCAACGAGGAAGACGTCCGACCCGTACAGCCAGGTAAAGAATCCGCTGAAGCCGAGGAAAAGGACCAGGAGGATATAGGCGATCAGCGAGTCGAAAAATGAAGCCAGCTCCCGTCTGGCGATGACCCAAACAGATGACATGAGATTAATTGAGTGTTAGGTTTCGAAATATGTCTTCGAGCCGCGTTTCCACCGGGATGAGTTCCGTCAGCACCCAGTGCCGTTCCACGCAAAGCCGGAACAGGTCCCGGCGCACACCTTTGCCCGGTACCGCCTGGATCTCCCAGCGCCCGTTTGCGGGATCCGTACCGGCGACGCCGGTCACACCGGGCAACATCGCAAGTTCCCGCGCCACCTTTTCTTCGGCGGCGTCCTCGATCGTGACGTGGAGAACCTCCAGCCCCGCGGCTTGCCGGCGAAGCGATTCTGCCGTTCCGTCCGCGACGATCCTGCCCTTGTTGATGATGAGGATGCGGTCGCAGGTGGCTTCGACTTCGGGGAGGATATGGGTGGAGAGGATAACGGTCTTTTCCCTCCCGAGGTCCCGGATCAGTTTCCGGATCTCGATGATCTGGTTGGGGTCCAGCCCGGTTGTAGGTTCATCGAGAATAAGGATCTCGGGATCGTGGATGATCGCCTGGGCAAGACCCACCCGCTGGCGGTAGCCTTTTGAGAGTTGCCCGATCTTTTTGTGTTTTTCCGCATCGAGGCCGCATTGCCGGATCATGCGACGCAGAGCCGCCTCCGTCGTTCCGCGGGTCATCCCCTGGAGCCGGGCGCAGAAACGAAGGTAGTCGACGACAGGCATGTCCTCGTACAGCGGGCAGTGTTCCGGCAGGTAGCCGATATGCTTGTTCAACCCTGCGCCCTGCTGCCTGACCGACCTGCCTCCGATAAGGATATCGCCCTCTCCGATGCCGATATAGCCGGTGATCATCTTCATCGTCGTGCTCTTTCCCGCTCCGTTGGGACCGAGGAACCCGAGGATCTCGCCGGTCTTCACTTCAAAGGACACGTGGTCGACGGCGGCCTGGGCGCCATAGTTCTTTGACAGGTTTTCTATTCGTATATCCATATGTCAGATTTTTGTCGGGTATGCGGATAGCCCCGGGACATGGCTGCCGCCGAAACTGCCGCGCTCACCGGGCCCGGACCTCCTTTCGCAT
>DATNBP010000254.1:0-8697 GCA_035572015.1 Puia sp.
CGACCACTGTAATTTCTTTGGGAGCGGAAAAGGACGCTGCGCCGAAGATCAGGTCGAGATTGGGCGTGCCGATCAGGCCCCTGGTCGAGCCTTCGCGTGAAGCCAGGACGGTCGAATTCTTTCGCCGCAACACGGCTTCCATATCGACACCGAATCCGGCGCTGCGGATCCCGAATTCCGCGCTGCGGCGGACCAGCCAGGCTACCCGGCCGGAGGCGATGAGTGTTTTGGAAGGCGTGCACCCGACGTTGACACAGGTGCCGCCCACCCACTGCCGTTCAATGAGGGCCGTCTTCCAACCGGCGGACGCCAGTCGCCTCGCCAACGGGTTGGCTGCCTGTCCCGAACCGACGAGGATAGCATCATACTTTACCATGTTAATAGCTTATATCAATTCGCGTACCGGGTCATCCGGAGGATCGGTTCGGGATCGGGGCAGTTCTCCAGCCAGGTGTCGCGCTCCGAATACCTGCAGACGCCGGGATAGTCGCCTTTCCAACCCTGCATGTCTGAGATGAGCTGAAAATGCAGGTGCGGAGGCCAGTTCCCGTTCTCGAAACGCATCCCGAATTCCGCGATCACCTCGCCGGCGGAGACCCGCCGGCCTTCATCGAGGTTCTTCAGTGAATTCAGGCTGAGATGACCGTACAGCGTGTGGAAGATCGCGCCATCCAACTGGTGGGTAAGAACGATCGTGGCGCCATAATCGCTCTCGTTGTTGTTGAAGGCGAAGCTATGAACGATGCCTTCCAGCGGAGCCATGACCGGCGTACCGGCGGGTCCCCAGATATCCGCACCGAGGTGGAGCCGGCGGGGCTCCCCCGCTTCCGAAGTGCCAAAATGCCGGCTTCGGGCATATAGCGTCCGGTGTTCGGCATACCCGCCGATCCCGTATCTCGCCTGCCGCGCCCGAAGGGTCCGGTTGATATAGTCGGCGAACCGCTCCGTATCGGCAATATCATCCGTACTCAGCCCAACGTTCGCCGCCGTAAAGTCGAACAGGTGCAAGCGGTCCCTGGCCGGTTCGAACGGCACCACCCGGTGGAAGCTGCCGGCGTGCCGCTCCAGCACTTGCGACAGTCCGCCGGTTGCGGTAATATGATTTTCAGACAACGACATTGATCATCCTGTTCTTCACGTATACGATCTTTTTCGGCTGGTTCCCGTCAAGCCATTTCCTGACCGTGGCGTCGGCCATCACCAGTTGTTCCACCTGCTGCTGGGTCGCATCCAGCGCGATATTGAGCTCCGTCCTGGTCTTTCCGTTGATCGCCACCGGATAATTCTTGGCCGATTCGACCAGGTATTTATCCACCACCGCGGGATAAGCCGCGTCGAGGACGGAAGTCGCATGCCCGAGTTGGTGCCAAAGTTCCTCCGCCAGGTGCGGAGCATAGGGCGCCAGAATGACGACCAGCTTTTCCAGCACTTCTTTCTTATGGCATTTCAGGTCGGTCAATTCATTTACGCCGATCATCAGGGCACTGACACCGGTATTGAACGAGAAACGGTCGGTCGCATCCTCCGTCCGCCGGATCGTGCCGTAGATGGCCTTCCATTCCTGGTCGGACGCCTTTTCGGCGGTCCAGACCCTGCCCCTGGTCTCGTCGAAGAACAAGCGCCACAATTTCCGGAGGAAACGGAACACGCCCTCGATACCCTTGGTATCCCAGGGTTTGCTTTGCTCGACGGGGCCGAGGAACATTTCATACATGCGGTATGCATCGGCGCCGTACTTATTGACCAGGTCGTTGGGGTTTACGGTGTTGTATAACCGCTTGCTCATTTTTTCGACGGCTGTGCCGCAAAAATATTTTCCTTCTTCGAGGATGAATTCGGCATCCGCGTATTCGGACCGCCATTTCCGGAAGGCTTCGGTGTCCAGCTCCACACCATCGACAATATTGACGTCGACATGAAGGGGGGAAAATCCGATATCCCGGAGGTCCAGGCCCGGGTCGCCGAAAATGTCCCGCACCGCAAGTGACAGGACCTCGTGGATTTCCGGTTCGCTGCCGCTGGTAGCCAGACCCGCTGAAACAAATATGGGCTTCTCGCGCATCAGCCCGGCAACCGGTCCGCGGGTCTCCAGACGGTACACGAATCGGCTGCTCCCCTGGATCATGCCCTGGTTGATCAGCCGTTTGAAAGGTTCCTGGAATCCGATCCAACCGCGGTCGAACAGGAATTTCGTCCACATCCTGCTATACAACAGGTGACCGACGGCATGTTCCGAGCCGCCGATATAAAGATCGACCTGTCCCCAATAGTCCGATGCCGGCCGGCTGCAGAACGTCGCGTCGTTGTGCGGGTCCATATAGCGGAGGAAATACCAGCTGCTGCCGGCATAGCCGGGCATGGTGTTGGTCTCGAGCCGCCGCGCAGTCCAGGCCGGTACGTTGGCCAGCGGCCCCTCTCCTTCCGGTCCGGGGCCGTATTTGTCGATATGCGGCAGTTCCAGGGGAAGCTCTTTCTCCCGAAGGGGTACCGGCACTCCGTCGTCCCAAACAATCGGGAATGGTTCGCCCCAGTAGCGCTGGCGGCTGAACGCTGCGTCGCGCATCCTGTAGTTGACCTTGCGCATCCCCAAACCCTTTTCCTCCAGCTTCCGGATGGCCGCCAGGATCGCGTCCCTCATCACCAGCCCGTCGAGGAAATCGCTGTTCTCCAGGACCGCATCCTTCGTGGGATTGGCTTCCTCCCCGGTAAAGGCGTCGCCGATGATGTTGGTGATGTGTAACTGAAAATATCGGGCAAATTTAAAGTCGCGTTCGTCGCCGCAGGGCACCGCCATGATGGCGCCGGTACCGTAGCCGGCCAGCACATACTCGGACGTCCAGATGGGGATGTGCAAGCCATTGAAGGGATGGATGGCGTAGGCCCCGGTAAAACAGCCCGTGATCTTCTTTTCCGCCATTCTTTCCCGCTCGCTGCGGCTGCCGACATAGGCGAGATATTCCTGAACGGCGACACGCTGGTCGGCCGTGGTGATCTTGTCAAGCAGCGGATGCTCCGGTGCGATCACCATAAAGTCGACGCCAAATATCGTATCGGGACGGGTGGTATAGACGCGCAGCTTCACGTCCGGAGGCGCTTCGTAGACCGCAAAATCGATCTCCGCGCCGAAGCTCTTGCCGATCCAGTTGGTCTGCGTCTCCTTCATGGCTTCGCTGAAATCCACGGATTGAAGTCCTTCCAGCAACCTGTCCGCATACTCGGTGATACGCAGATACCACTGGCGCAGCTTTTTTTTGACCACCGGATAACCGCCCCGTTCGCTGACCCCTCCGACCACCTCGTCGTTGGCGAGGACGGTCCCCAGCGCTTCGCACCAGTTGACCTCGCCATAACCGCAGTAGGCAAGCCGGTAATGCATCAGCACGTCCTGGCGCCGGCGATGGCCCATGGCCACCCACTCATCGGCGTCAAAACGCAGAGAAGGATCGCCGGGACAGGGATGGCCGGCATTGCCCGTCTCGCTGAAAATGGCCTCCAGCTCCCCGATCGGGCGAGCCCTGGCGGATGTACGGTCATACCAGCTGTCGAACAATTGCAAAAAGATCCATTGGGTCCATTTGTAAAAGCCCGGGTCCGACGTCCGGAACGATCGGCTCCAATCGTAGGAGAAGCCGATATTGTCGAGCTGGCTGCGAAAATTCGCGATATTGTCGTTGGTCGACACGGCGGGATGAATGCCGTGGTCGATCGCATATTGTTCCGCCGGCAGCCCGAATGCATCGTATCCCATCGGGTGCAGGACGTTGAAGCCTTTGAGCCGTTTGTACCGGGCGTAGATATCGCTGGCGATATACCCCAGCGGGTGACCGACATGGAGGCCTGCTCCGCTGGGATAAGGGAACATGTCCAGGACATAGAATTTCGGCCGGTCACTATCGTTGGAGACCTCGTACGCGCCTTCCGCAATCCAGCGTTGCCGCCACTTTTTTTCGATATCGCTGAAGTTATATTCCATACCTGTTGGAAAAAAGTTAAAAGCTTGTCGGGTGTTGTAATAATGCCGGCGTACAATCGTTAAAGGGGAAGCAAAAATACCATTAATTTTGCTGATCATCCAATAAACTAAGCAACAACATGGCGCAGTTCGGAAAAGGTTATGCCAAACGATCCACTCCTTCGTATTTCATGGCTGTCCTGGGTGTCTCTCTCGTATTATTCCTGCTGGGGTTGCTCGGCTGGATCGTCATCAACGCCAATAAGCTGGGCCAGAATTTCCGGGAAAATCTCGAAGTGCAGGTCTACATGCGCGAAACGGCAACGCCCAAAGACAGCGCCGATCTGACCCAATACATCAAGACCCAGCCATACGTCAAATCCTACGAATATATTTCCAAGGAAGGTGCGAAGAAGCGTTTCGTATCCGACGGCAACTCGGATTTCAGCTCGGTGCTGGACAAGAATCCGCTTCCCGCCAGTGTCAACTTCAGGGTCCGCAGCGAGTATGCGAATCCCGATTCACTGGCAGCGATCACGAAACAGATCAGCCAGAATATCGCCGTGAGCGACGTTCAGTACAACAAGGCGCTCGTCACCAACCTGGACGAGCGGATCCGGAAGATCAGCCTCATCCTGCTGGTGGTGACCATCATCATTTCCGTGCTGGTTATCATCCTGATCGATAACACGATCCGCCTGGCCATGTTCAGCAACCGCTTCCTGATCAAGACGATGCAAATGGTCGGCGCCACCCGCTGGTTCATCGCCAAGCCTATGGATGTCCGGGCATTGGTCAACGGCGCGATCAGCGGCCTCATCGCTATCGGTTTGATGGTCCTGGTGATGTTCCTGGCTGAAAAGATCCTGCCGCCCATGCAGGCGCTTCGGGACTATACCCTCCTCGGGGGCATGTTTACCATCATCTTCGTGCTGGGCATGGGCATCTCCTTCATCAGCACGCACCGGAGCGTCGTGAAGTACCTGAAAATGAAGCTCGACGATTTGTATTGAGCGCTTCGGGGGCCCCGATAAAATTTGCCCCCTCCCGCTCAATGGCTAACAATTGCCCTTCGGGCAGCTTCGCCGTGCGAAGCTTTGGAGCGCTTCGGGGGCCCCGATAAAATTTGCCCCCTCCCGCTCAATGGAATTTTCCCGTATATTGCAAGCCCAAAAGCCGCATATCCATTCATGGCAACGACAAAGAAAGTGACCACCGCCCCCGCCTCCAGGGCCAAGCCGGCCAGAACGCAGCCGGGCCATTCCAATGCTCCGCTGTTCGGCAAGGAGAATTACCGCTGGATGCTGATCGGCATCGTGCTGGTCGCCCTGGGCCTGATCCTGATGATCGGCGGGAAGAGCCCGGACCCGAATGTTTTCAACCCTAAAGAGGTCTATTCTTTCCGGCGCATCACCGTCGCCCCGATCCTGATCCTGGCCGGGTTCGTCGTCGAGATCTTCGCCATCTTCCGGAAAGGCAAGCCGGGTACACAATCCTAAGCCATATGACGATAGTTCAGGCAATCATCCTGTCGATCGTGGAAGGTCTGACCGAATTCCTGCCCGTCAGTTCCACTGCGCACATGAAATTCACCAACCCGATCATTGGCGTACACAATACGCCCTTTTCGGATATGTTTGAGATCGTCATCCAGCTCTTTGCGATACTCGCTGTCGTGGTCGTCTATTACAGGAAATTCTTCGACTTTACGCGGTTCGGCTTTTATCTGAAGCTGATCATTGCGGTGATCCCCGCGGTCATTTTCGGTTTTTTGCTGAAGAAACGGATCGATGCCGAACTCGATAACCTCTATTTTATATCCTATGTCATGATTGGCGGCGGGATCATTTTCCTCTTCGTCGACCGCTGGTTCAATCATCCGCGGATCGAGTCGGAACGCAATATTTCTTATCCGGCCGCATTCAAGATCGGCTGCTTCCAGGTGCTTTCGATCGTGCTGCCGGGTTTCAGCCGGAGCGGCGCAACCATCATCGGCGGTTTGAGCCAGTCGCTCTCGCGGCGCGCGGCGGCCGAATTTTCCTTTTTCCTCGCCGTGCCGACAATGCTTGGCGCTTCCGTCAAATCCTTTTGGGACCTGCACAAGGAACACCCCGAGGCCCTTACGAAAGACAACGCCTCTATGCTGGCGATCAGCGGGATCGTCACGTTCCTCGTAGCCATCATCGTCATCCGGTTCTTTATCAGCTTTCTCCAAAAACATGGCTTTAAGGTCTGGGGGTATTACAGGATCGTCATTGGGCTAACGATGCTGATCCTCCTGTGGAGGGGCATCATATGATCGTCACAGCGCCCGGGAAAGTGATCAACGGCTGGGCGATGTACGACTGGGCCAATTCCGTCTACAACCTGGTCATCACCACGACTTTTTTCCCGATCTATTTCCTGGCTTCGACGCAGAGCCATTTTAAAAGCACGACAGTTCCCTTTCTCGGGCATAGTTTCGACAACGGCGCGCTATACAGCTTTTCGCTGGCGTTCGCCTACCTGCTGATCGCCGTTTGTTACCCGGTCCTGACCTCTATCGCCGATAATCGCGGCAATAAAAAGAATTTCATGCGCTTCTTCTGCTATATGGGCGCGGCGGGTTGCAGCCTGCTCTTCTTTTTCGACGGGTCCAACCTGGGCTTCGGCATCTTCTGCTTTGTCATGGCCAGCATGGGTTTTGTGGGAAGCCTCGTCTTTTACAACGCCTATCTCCCCGAGATCGCCGCGCCGGAGGACCAGGATGCGGTGAGCGCGAAGGGCTTTACGTATGGATATATCGGCAGCGTGATCCTGCAGGTCATCGGGTTCGGATTGGTGATCGCCTTTCACCAGGACCCGATCGCGCTGCGGCTGACCTTTCTGCTGGTGGGCCTGTGGTGGGCCGGGTTTGCCCAGATCACGTTTGCGGTCCTGCCGGAGAGCAGGGCGGGCGGATTTCGGAAAGGCAGCATTTTCCGGGCCGCTTTTTCAGAAGTCCGGAAGGTCTATCGCGAGGTACGCAAAATGTCCGTCCTGAAACGCTACCTGCGCGGCTTCTTCTTCTACAGTATGGGCGTACAAACGGTGATGATGGCCGCAACCATCTTTGGCGACAAGCTGTTGCACCTCGATGAGATCAAACTGATCGTGACGATCGTCCTGATCCAGCTGGTGGCCATTGTGGGAGCGGTCTGGATGAGCAGGCTGTCCGCGCGCATGGGCAACCTCCGTGTGCTGATGGGCGTGGTCGTGATCTGGATCCTGGTCTGTGTTTCCGCGTACCTCACTGCCGGGCGGGCGGAGCGCCTGGGCATTTATCACGAGAGGATCGCGCAATTGCATCAACAGCAGGAAGACCTCCGGGCCCGGAAGGGCGCCATGGATGCCATCGAGTATGACCGGTTGGATGCGGAGACCGAAGCCCGGCTATCGCAAATGAAGTACGAGCTTGCACCCCGACAGGAGCCGATCGAGTATTCCTTTTACGTCCTTGCCCTCATGGTAGGACTGGTCATGGGGGGCATCCAGTCCCTTAGCCGGTCGACCTATTCAAAACTGATGCCCGAGACAAGGGATACCGCCTCGTACTTCAGCTATTACGATCTCACCGAAAAGATCGCCATCGTGATCGGCATGGGAAGTTTCGGGCTGATCACGCAGCAACTGGGCATGAAGAATTCTGTAATTTCGCTCGCCGTCTTTTTCGTGCTGGGTCTGGCCTTCCTTTATTCGGCCTTGATCCGGCAAAACAGGACCGGCACGGCTCCGGCCGCAATTCATTAAACTTTATGGCCATGCAATTGTACAGTATTCCCACCGGCCTTTTCAAATTGGATGGCGGCGCCATGTTCGGCGTCGTTCCGAAAACATTATGGAACAAAGTCCAGCCCGCGGATGACAACAATCTCTGCACCTGGGCCATGCGTTGCCTCCTGATCGAGGATGACGGTAAGCTTGTCCTCGTGGACAACGGGATCGGCGACAAACAGGATGCGCGCTTCTTCAGCCATTACTACCTTCATGGCGACGACACACTCGACAGGTCGCTGGCCGCCCACGGTTTCCGGCGGGACGATATCACCGATGTCTTCCTGACGCACCTGCATTTCGACCATTGCGGCGGAAGCATCGTCCGCCGGGGTGACCAACTTGTTCCGGCATTCCCGAAAGCGACGTACTGGTCGCACTCGCGGCACTGGAAATGGGCCGTGGAGCCCAACGACCGCGAAAAAGCATCGTTTCTAAAGGAGAATATCCTCCCCATTCAGGCCAGCGGACAACTGAAATTCGTCGATGAGCACGGTGGCGGCGACGCGGTACTCCCCGGTCTTTCCGTCCGGGTGGTGAACGGCCACACCGACGCCATGATGCTTCCCCAGGTGGTCTATAAAGGCAGAACGGTTGTCTTCATGGCCGACCTCCTGCCTTCCGCCTGGCATATTCCCCTGCCCTGGGTCATGGCGTATGACATGTTCCCCCTGACCACTCTGACGGAGAAAAAGGCCTTCCTCCAGGAGGCCGCGGACGGCAATATGGTGCTTTTCTTCGAGCACGACCCCGTAACCGAGTGCTGCATCGTCGGGCGGACGGAAAAGGGCGTGCGGGCCGGTGAGAATTTCTCCTTGCGGGATTTGTAATGATTAGGTCCGCACAGTCCCGGTTAGCCGCGGCGGCGATGGCTCAGAGATCGACCAGCGAGCTCAGCGGATACCGGAGGTTGCGATAATAACTCATGTCGACCGAGACCTTACCGACGGTGA
>DATNBP010000255.1:0-3306 GCA_035572015.1 Puia sp.
AAGGTAAATTTAGTTAAATGAAAAGACAGCCCCAGAATGACTCCTTGACGGTCAGCCGTTTGAAGCGCTGGTCGATCGGTTTTTCGGGAATTGTTGTCGCTTTCACCGGGGTCCAGTTGGCGGTTGCACTACTGGTGCTGACCGGCTGGCAATGGGATATCGGTGCGCTGCAGCATCCCTGGCCGGGTCTGGCAGTCATGAATCCCGTCACCGCCGGCACCTTTATGCTTTCGGGGCTTTCCCTCTTCCTCCAGACGCCCCGCCGGCGTCAGGCCTATTGGGCCAACGCAGGCTTTCTGCTGGCGGTATTGGTCCTGCTGATTGCGGTACTCCGGATGATCTCTGTCCTGTGGCCGGATATCTGGCGGGTGGATTTCCTCTTATTTTCCGGTCGTATCTTATCGGACATGCGGGAGCATTCGATTTCCCCCCGGACCATGTCGCCCAGTTCGGCCATCACTTTCTCTTTTTCGGGCTTTGCCCTGCTTTTGCTGGCTTTCCGCCGGCGCTCAGCCACCATTGCCGCCCAATCCCTCGCAATCGCCGTCGGCCTGATCGGCCTTTTCACCCTGATCTGCTATGTATATGGCGTCAAAGAATTGGATATCCCGAGCGTCACGCTCCCGATGGCCCTGCACAGCACGGTTTGCTTCGTACTTCTTTCGTTGGGTATCTTGTTCGCGACTCCTGGAAAAGGGATCATGCGGCCGGTTACGGGTCCGTACACGGGAAGCGTAATGTCGCGGCGATTCATTCCATTCGCGCTATTGGTGCCCGCCGTATTCGGCTGGGCAGCCTTGTTCAGTCCCTGGCGGGACGCGGTCAGCATTCAGCTTTCGGCCGCGGTGCTGGTCATCGGGATCACCCTTTTTTCCCTGGCCTTTATCGGGTATAATACCATTTTGCTGAACCATCGCGACTTTGCGGCGCGGCAGGCGCTCCAGGATTTCCGGGCGGGTGAGCAGCGTTTTCGCATGCTGATCAACGGCGTCAGGGATTATGCGATCGTCATGATCGACCCCGGAGGACGGGTTCGGACCTGGAATGAAGGTGCACAGGCGATAACCGGGTACACGGCCAGGGAGGTCATGGGTCAAAAAATGGCCGTATTCTATGACCGGCGGGATGCGGAAGCAGGTATTCCCGAATCCAACCTCCGGCAGGCGAAGGAAATAGGGCAGTTCCACCGGGAGGGATGGCGGCCCCGGAAAGACGGGTCCCGCTACTGGGCGGAAGTGACATGGACAGCTGTCCGGGATGACTTTGGCCGGTTGCAGGCATATACGGTGATCGTCCGCGACGCCACGGAACGGAAACGCGCCCAGGAAAAGATCGCCTACCAGGCCAGGCTGATGGAAGACTCGAGCGACGCCGTCTTTTCGGTGGATCCGGAATTCCGGATCGTCAGCTTCAATAAGGCTGCCGAGGCGCTGTACGGCTATACGGTTGCGGAAGTGATCGGAAAGCCGCTGAATGACGTACTCCGCAATCAACTGCATGATGCGGGCCGGGCGGGGATCCGGCGGGAACTGCTGGAATACGGTTACTGGAAAGGAGTGGTGGTTTTCCAAACCCGCGACAGGGGTGTACTCGATATCTCGATCTCGGTCTCCCGGACCAGTGACGAACAGGGCCGGATAGACGGATATATCATGGTTTGCCGTGACATGACCGAACGGCTAAAGGCGGAGGCGCGACTTCGGAAATTCAACGAGGAACTCGAGCACCAGGTCCAGGAGAAGACTGCGGCGCTGGTCCGTTCGAACACCGAACTCCGCGCGCTGACCACCAGGCTGCAGCTCGTCCGGGAAGAGGAACGGGCCGTCATGGCCAGAGAGATCCATGACGAGCTTGGACAGCAGCTGACGGGCCTAAAGATGGACCTGTTCTGGGTCGCCCGAAAACTGGATGCACAGGCTATGAAAGAGGCCCGGGAGAAATTGCACGGGACCATCGGTTTGCTGGATGATACTATCCGAATCGTCCGGCGTATCGCCACGGATCTGCGGCCCAGCATCCTCGACGACCTCGGGTTGATCGCGGCTATCGAATGGCAAAGCCAGGAATTTGAAAAGCGCTCGGGGATCAGGACCGCCTTCCGGTCCTCGGTTAACGGGATGGATTTTCCGCCGGAGATGGCCATCGGGATGTTCCGCATCTGTCAGGAATCGCTGACCAACGTTGCCCGGCATGCCGGCGCGTCCCAGGTCCGGATCACCCTTGACAGGGTTGGCGGAGAGGTCCGGATGGTTGTTGCGGATAACGGCAAAGGTATCGAGTCCGAAAAGGCCGACAAGGCGAGAACGCTCGGCCTGCTGGGGATGAAGGAGAGAGCGCTGATGATGGGCGGGCGGCTCGAAATCGGGAATGGAGAAATAAACGGACTGCAACTTGTATTGACTGTACCTTTGCCCTCCGTTGTAACCTAAATCAACTGTCGACGCACATGCTTAGGATCCTTATCGCCGACGACCACGCTGTGGTCCGAAAAGGCCTCCGCCAGATCCTGTTGGAAGAGTTTCCGACAGCGGAGATCGTAGAGACTCCCGACGCCGCCACCCTCTTCCTAAAAGTGTTGCGGGAGGAATGGGACGTCGTCATTACGGATATCTCGATGCCGGATAAAAGCGGTCTTGAAGTGCTGCAGCAGATCCGGCGCGATTACCCGCGGCTCCCTGTCCTGATCCTCAGTGCCCACTCGGAAGATCAATACGCTATTCGTTCGCTAAAGGCCGGCGCTTCGGGGTATCTCTGCAAGGATTCCGCGTCCGAAGAATTGGTCGGCGCCATGCGCCGTATCCTTTTGGGCAAACGCTATATTACCGCCTCGCTCGCGGAGAAACTGGCGTTTCAGCTGGACCAGGACGCCGACCGGCTTCCACATGAATCGCTGTCCGATAGGGAATTCGAGGTGCTGAAATTCCTTGCGGCGGGAAAGTCCGTATCGGAAATCGCAGGCCAGCTTTGCCTCAGCGTGACGACGATCAGCACCTACCGGGCCCGCATTCTCGCCAAGATGGATCTCAAAACGAATTACGATCTTACCCGCTACGCGATGGAGAACAAGTTGCTGTAGCGTATGTACTACACCGTACCCCGCCAACTTTCTACCGAAAACCTGTTGCCGCTTCTACGCACGGACTGCGCGCTCATTCGTAGCTTCATGGACGTGGCACCGACAGCTCCCGACACGAAGAACCTGCTTATAGTGGATGATTCCCCGCTCATCATCGAGCGGTTGCGGGCGATGCTCGACGGCATCCTGCCGCCGGCGCAGATCCGTCATGCCGGCAGTTACGTGGAAGC
>DATNBP010000256.1:0-2895 GCA_035572015.1 Puia sp.
TATATCGGGATGCTGGGGATCGATTTCCATTATCGCAGCATTAGCCGCGGCGTAGTGGACACCCGGGACGTGATCTTCTTTGCATCCTTCATCGCCCTGTTCCTCTATCTCACCAACCGCTTCCTCGTCCAGCGCGTTCAGCCGGATAAAGGAAAATGGAAGGCGGGCGGGCTGATCGTCTTCCTTGTCGGTCTGAATATCGTCGCCGCAATGGTCCATTTCCGGATCGACCTCACGGCCGAGCACCGGTTTACGCTGAGCCGGCCGACAAAAGAAATGTTGTCCCGGTTGAACGACGACGTCCAGGTCGACCTTTACCTCGCCGGCAATCTCAAGGCGGGGATAAGGCAACTCTCGAAAAGCGCTCAGGAAGAGCTCCAGGACTTCAACGAATATTGCGGCGGGCGGATCCGCGTCCATGCCTTCGATCCCCTTGCGAACCTTGACGATTCCGCCCGGCAGGGCTTTTTGGATTCCGTGGCGGGAATGGGTCTCCAGCCGATGACCCAGGTCGCGCAGGCCGCAAGGGGAGAAGGCCAAACGGAACGGGTCGTGATCCCCGGCGCGGTCATCAGGTATAAGAACCGCATCATCCCGGTGGATCTTCTCAATGGCGTGCAGAAGGCGCAGGCAGGGCAGCCAGAGGAGCAGTTGTACACCAATGCCGAAACCCTGCTGGAATACAAATTCGGCAGCGCCATCGACAAGATCAGCAGTACGGCGCATCCGCTGATCGGGTATGTGATAGGCAACGGCGAGCCGCTGGACTACCGGGTCTACGACCTGATACAGGGACTGCGCTCCAACTATGGCTTCAGGATCCTGCGGCTCGACAGCCTTGGTTTCATCCCGCCTATCTTCAACGCCATCGTGATCGTCAAACCGACCAGTAAGTTCAGCGAGCGTGAAAAGCTCACACTCGACCAGTATGTACTGCATGGCGGGCAGATCATCTGGGCGGTCAGCATGCTCTACGCAGAGCAGGATAGTTTGCAACTCCAGCAGCAAACGTTGGCGTATGACCGCGGGCTCGATCTCGACGACCTTTTCTTCAAGTACGGGGTCCGGATCAACCAGGACCTCGTCGAAGACATGCAATCCGCCAAGCTCACCGTCGTGGTGGGTGAAGCGGGCGGCAAGCCCCAGATGCAGCCTTTGCCCTGGCCATACTATCCGCTGCTGAACGGCAGTCTCACCAACCCCATCAGCAAGAACCTCGACCCCGTGCTCGCGGAGTACGCCAATTCCATCGATACGGTTAAGGCCGAAGGCGTGAAAAAAACGGTGTTGCTGCAGACCTCCGCGAATGCCCGGACGACGGGGACGCCTGCCATCATCACCTTCAATATCCTCAAATACAAGGACGACCCGGCTTATTTCAACCGCCCGAATATTCCGGTGGCGGTGTTGCTGGAGGGGTCCTTCCACTCGTTGTTCCAGAACAGAGTGCCGCAGGCAGTGGCCGATAGTTTCAAGAACGTTTATGGTCAGCCGTTTGCTCCGGTGTCGGTCAAGCCCGGGCGCGTCATCATGGTGGCGGACGGGGACCTGTTCATGAACGGCGTGACATCCCAGGGGCCGCAGCCGCTGGGCTACAGCCAGGGGGACGGCTTCCAGTTCGCCAACGAGGATTTTATCGATAACTGCGTCGAATACCTGTTGAATCCTTCAGGCATCCTCGAAACGCGGGCCAAGGACTATACGCTGCGGATGCTCGACCCGTCGAAAGTGGAGAAGGACCGCGGCGAATGGCAGTTTATCAACATCGCGCTTCCGTTGATCCTGGTGGTGCTGGGCGGGTGGATATACCAGGTGATCCGCAGACGGAAATATGAGCTACCTTTATCGGCATAAATTCCGGCATGGACCGATCGACTGTATCGTATCTCACATTTGGTGTTGTGCTGATCCTGGCTGTCGTCTTTGACCTCGGCCTGCTGAGTAAGAAGGGGACGACCATTTCGCTGAAGAAGGCCATGTGGATGACGTTGTTCTGGGTCGGGCTGGCGATGAGCTTCTTTGTCTTTCTCTGGATGGAAGACGGCCACAAGACGGCCGTTGCGTACCTGAGCGCATATGTGATGGAGTGGAGCCTGAGTGTCGACAATATTTTTGTCTTTATCCTGATCTTTACTTTTTTTGGCGTGAAACCCGCGTATTACGCGCGTGTGCTGCTGATCGGTATCCTGGTGGCGGTGCTGCTGCGGATCCTTTTTATCAGCGTCGGGATCGTGTTGGTGGATAAGGCGCACTGGGTGTTGTATATCGGCGGGGCGATCCTGGTGGCGAGCGGCGTCCGGCTGTTCGTGCACCGGCACGAGGCAGAGCCGGATATCGGCAAAGACCCGGTGTACCGGTTCCTGCGGCGGGTGCTGCCGTTGACGAATGATGATGGCGGCGGGAAATTTGTGATCGTGCGGGACGGGAAAAAATGGTATACGAGTTTGTTCTTCGTGGTGGTGCTGCTGGCCACGTCGGATGTCGTGTTCGCGGTGGATTCGATCCCGGCCGTCTTTGGGATCACGACCCAAAACGTCGTCATTTTCACCTCCAATATTTTCGCTGTGCTGGGACTGCGATCGCTGTTCTTCTTATTGCGGGGAGCGTTTGACAGGTTTCGCCACCTCCAGCAGGGAATTGCTGTGGTGCTGATCTTCGTGGGGGTGAAGATGCTCATCGAGTATTTTCATGTGGACCTGCCGATCTATGTGTCGCTGCTGGTGATCCTGGTTTGTCTCGGTGTATCGATGTTATATTCCTTATTTTCACGCAAGTGAGTTATACGATACGACATATCGCGGAGATAGTCGGCGGCGAGCTGACAGGTCCGGGGGACGGGCACATTCAACAGTTGCTGCTGGATAGCCGGCGGCTGGTTTTCCCGGCGACCTCGCT